>NZ_RXWZ01000098.1 GCF_003970575.1 Mammaliicoccus fleurettii | reverse complement strand
TCGGTAGTTAATCGAAGAGATGTTGTAAGTTGTAGATTAACTCAGTCGTTAATCGAAGAGATTGGTTAAATTGTAGATTAACTTGGTAGTTAATCGAAGAGATGGTGTAAGTTGTAGATTAACTCGGCAGTTAATCGAAGAGATTGTGTAAGTTGTAGATTAATTCGGTAGTTAATCGAAGAGATGTTGTAAGTTGTAGATTAACT
>NZ_RXWZ01000097.1 GCF_003970575.1 Mammaliicoccus fleurettii | reverse complement strand
GCCGGCACCATTTTTTAGAGCCATTAGCTCAGTTGGTAGAGCATCTGACTTTTAATCAGAGGGTCAGAGGTTCGAATCCTCTATGGCTCACCATTATTAATATACAAAAATAATTATTTAGCGGAAGTAGTTCAGCGGTAGAATACAACCTTGCCAAGGTTGGGGTCGCGGGTTCGAATCCCGTCTTCCGCTCCATTATTATTTTTTTGCCGGGGTGGCGGAACTGGCAGACGCACAGGACTTAAAATCCTGCGGTAAGTGATTACCGTACCGGTTCGATTCCGGTCCTCGGCAC
>NZ_RXWZ01000096.1:23050-27727 GCF_003970575.1 Mammaliicoccus fleurettii | reverse complement strand
TTATAAATATTTTCAATTTTATCCATCTTATCACCTCAACATTATCACCTATATATCTTAACACTAAGTTTAATGAATTGAAAATGCATATATTTATTTCATTTAAAGAAATAAGACAAATAAAAAAAGCCCTTTAAAAGGGCTTTGACACAATCAATTATTTAACTGCATCTTTTAATGCTTTACCTGCTTTAAATGCTGGAACTTTACTTGCAGGGATATCAATTTCTTTACCAGTTTGTGGGTTACGTCCTTTACGAGCAGCTCTTTCGCGTACTTCAAAGTTACCGAAACCAATTAATTGTACTTTTTCACCGTCAGATAAAGATTTTTGAATTGATTCGAACACTGCGTCTACAGCAAGACCAGCTTCTTTTTTAGTTAAATTAGCTTTTTCACTTACTGAGTTAATTAATTCTGTTTTGTTCATTTCAATTTCACCTCCCAAAAGGTTATCTAATGATATGTATAAATACCATTATGTTAAGACTTTAACACATCAACCAGTGCCACTGCAACGATTTACAAGCCATAAATGTATATTTTCTATAATTTTATTAATATTTTTTCACATTTGATTTAAAAACAGGCTCATTTTTGTTATTTATTGTAAATTCTGGTGAATATGCCGGTAGTATAGGCGTATCTTTATATAGTAAGTATCGAATGTCTGTACCTGGTTTAGGTAGTGATTTTTCTTTTTTTATAGCTTTTGCTAAATCTAAACGGTAATCAATTACAAAATCATTCCCTCCGTTCATATAAACAGGTAATCTTTCATTGCTATATGGACTAGGAACTGTAGGTGCTTTTTTAAAGCCATACTTTTTGTAATCAATTTCGTAGACGTTTGGTGCAACTTTCTTGCCAAGTTGTAACGGTTCACCACTCGCATCAATTCTAATTCTAAGATCTTTCAATACTTCAGATGTTCTTAAATCAATTAAGTGTACTTTTGGATCTTTATCGACATCCATAATGACATATTGATATATACCACCATTTTCAAATGAATTACCAGGTAATTGTGATAAGAACTTTGGCTTCAATTTATTAAAATCTACTGGGTGTTTTAAATAAATTGAGTAGCTGTCATCTCTTTCTTTAAGCGGTAATAATCCATTGCTTGCTTTCTGATATTCATCAACTGCCGTTTGAACCATATTTAATTGATCATTAGCTGGAACTTGATTTTCTTCTTTTTCTTTATCGGGAAATGCACATGCAGTTAAAAATAATGAACAACATAGTATAAGTATCGTAATTTTTTTATAGTTATGCATGGCTAGATCCACCTAATACAACAATCATAAATATACCAGCAAATATAAGAGAAACAACTGCTAGAAACATAGTAATTCCACTAATTATTTTGTTTTTAAATTTAAATCTTGATAAATATACGAGTATAATTGATAAAATCATAAAACCTATCGAATAAAAAGACACCCACATTAAATCCATTCTTGATATATCAAACATTTCATTACCCCACTTGCTTAAATATTCTCTGACTTTTTGTCACGTTCCATAAGATCTTTAACACCTTCTGAAACAGGATAATCTTCAAATAATACTCTATAAAGACCAGATGTAATAGGCATTTCTACATCATATTCTTTAGCTAAATTGTAAGCAGCTTCAGTTGTTCTTACACCTTCAACTACCATATTCATTTCTTCTAAAGCTTCGTCTAATGTTGCACCTTTGCCTAACATGTTACCGCATTTCCAGTTTCTTGAATGTACGGATGTACACGTTACTATTAAGTCACCAATGCCTCCAAGTCCAAGGAATGTCATTGGATCTGCACCCATTTTAACACCTAGACGCGTAATTTCTGCTAAACCTCTAGTAATAAGTGCTGCTTTAGCATTATCCCCATATCCAATTCCATCAGTAATACCTGCAGCAAGAGCGATGATATTTTTCAAAGCGCCACCAATTTCTATTCCGATCAAATCATTATTCGTATAAACACGGAAATAATCCATCATAAATAAATCTTGTGCAAGTCTTGCTACTTCTTCATTTTCTGATGATACTGACACTGTCGTAGGATGCTTAATTGCAACTTCTTCAGCATGACTAGGACCTGATAATACAGCAATTCCACCATTTAATTTAGAATCAATTGATTCATCAAGCATTTCAGAGATTCTTTTAAAAGTTACAGGTTCTATACCTTTAGACACGTGTATAAATACTTTCTTGCCATCAGCAATTTGATTTATATTTTCTGCAACTTCACGAATTGCTTTAGTAGGAACAGCAATAATAAATATTGAAGAATGATGAACAGCATCTTTTAAACTTGTAGATGCTTTAATGTTTTCATTGATTGTAATTTCTTTTAAATATTTTGAATTAGTATGTTCTTTATTAATTTCATTGATTGTATTTTCAGTTTTTCCCCACATTAGTACATCATGTTGATTGTCAGCTAATACGTTAGCTAATGCAGTTCCCCAACTTCCTGTACCAAACACAGTAATATTTGACATATTTATCAATCCTTTAATTTAGTTTCTTTTTCTAGATATTAAATGAACTGGCGTTCCTTCATAACCGAATGCATCTCTTATGCGGTTTTCTAAGAAACGTTTATAAGAAAAGTGCATTAATTCAACATCATTAACGAATATTACAAATGTTGGAGGTTGGATTGCAACTTGTGTTGCATAAAAAATATTTAATCTTCTTCCATTATCTGTAGGTGTTGGATTCATTGCAACAGCATCTGTAATAACTTCATTTAAAGTAGAACTTTGTACACGCTTACGATGGTTTTCATCTGCCATTGTTATTAATGGGAATAATGTTCTTAATCGTGATTTCTCTAAAGCAGAAACAAATGCAATTGGAGCATAATCTAAGAATTGGAAGTTATCTCTAACTTTTTCTTCGAATTTTTTCATCGTTTTAGAGTCTTTTTCTACAGTATCCCATTTATTTACTACTATAACTATTGCTTTACCAGCTTCATGTGCATAGCCAGCAACTTTTTTATCTTGTTCAATAATACCTTCTTCTGCATCAATTACGACAAGAACAACGTTTGATCTTTCAATAGCTTTAAGTGCTCTTAATACAGAATATTTTTCTGTACTTTCATACACTTTACCTTTTTTTCTCATTCCTGCAGTATCAATTAATACGTACTCTTGTTCATCATAAGTATATAAAGTATCAATTGCATCTCTTGTAGTACCTGCTATTGGTGATACAATAACGCGTTCTTCACCTAAAATAGCATTTATCAAACTAGACTTACCAACATTTGGTCGTCCAATAAGTGATAATCTAATTGTTTCATCATCATAATCAGGTTCGTCATCTTCAGGAAAATGTCTAGCTGCTTCATCTAGTAAATCTCCTAATCCTAAACCATGTGAACCTGAAATTGGGAATGGTTCCCCGAAACCTAATGAATAAAAGTCATAAATTTCACTTCTCATCTCAGGGTTATCAATTTTATTAACTGCTAATACAACAGGTTTATTTGATTTGTATAATATTTTAGCTACCATTTCATCAGCTTGAGTTACACCTTCACGACCATTTGCCATGAAGATAATTACATCCGCTTCATCTATAGCTACTTCTGCTTGTGCTCTAATTTGTTTTTGGAATGGCTCATCGCCTAAGTCAATGCCACCAGTATCAATTAAATTAAAGTCATGTGTTAACCACTCACCACTTGAATATATTCTGTCTCTCGTAATACCTGGTGTATCTTCAACAATTGATACTCTTTCTCCAACAATTCTATTAAAAATTGTAGATTTCCCTACATTTGGTTTACCTACAATTGCTATAATGGGTTTCGTCATAAACCTACTTCCTCTCATTCATGATCCTTTTTATTTTAACATATCATCACAGTTTAGCCTATGGAATTAAAAAAAGCCATTCAAAGTTTATTCGAATGGCTTTTTAGGATTATAATTTAAAATCTTTTAATTTATCTCCGAAGACATCACCCAATGTTGGATTATCGTCATCAGAATTTGTTTGATTTAAATAAGACTCATCATAATCTGTTTCTTGTTCAATTGTATCTTTAATTGATAAAGAGATTCTTTCTTCATCCTTATCTATTGATAAAATTTTAACTTGTACATCTTGACCTTTTTCTAAAACTTCATCAGGTTTACCTATATGTTCGTGACTGATTTGTGAAATGTGTACCAAACCTTGTAAACCTGCACCTATTTCCACAAATGCGCCAAATTGTGCTAATCGAACTACTTTACCTGGTACTATATCTCCAACTGAGAAATTATTATCTATTTGTTCAAACGGACTTGGTAAAGTATCTTTGATTGATAAAGAAATTCTTTCAGCGTCTCTATCAATAGCACGAACTTTAACCTTAACTGTATCTCCAACAGTAACTACTTCTTCTGGTGATTTAACATGATCGTGTGATAATTCGGAAACATGTACTAATCCATCTATTCCACCTAAATCAATAAAAGCCCCAAAGTTAGCTATTCTTGCTACTTTACCTTCTAATACATCACCTTGAGATAAATTGTTTAAGAAATCTTCTTTTTGTGAGCTTAAAGACTCTTGTTCAATTTTTTTATGACTTAAAATAACTCTGTTATTAGTTTGATCTAATTCTTCAATTTTAAGTGTTAATACTTTACCTAAATAATTTGAAAAATCTTC
>NZ_RXWZ01000096.1:0-23040 GCF_003970575.1 Mammaliicoccus fleurettii | reverse complement strand
TTCTGTTACTTCAGCTTCGATTGTTCCATCTTCATCAAGGATTTTTTGTAGTTTCTCGTATGATAAGTTCTCGTCTAATTTACGTTTTGATAATATATAATGACCACTATCTTCGGTTTGTTCAATCTTAGTTACAAACGCTTCGATTTCATCACCAATATTGACGACTTCGTTGGCTGTTTCGATGTGTTGAGTTGACAGTTGGCTTATTGGAATGATGCCATCAAACTTACCACCCTCTATGTGTACAACTACTTGTTTATCTTCTATTTGTTGTACAGTACCTTTTACTTTGTCACCTTCTTGCACTTCATTTATCATGGATTCGTTGAATTCTTCCGTCATCAAAATTGCCTCCTTTAAATAAATATCATAATAATAACTTCTTATAAAGAAGCTAAATTGTCAAGAAATTCGAACTATTTAGTTCATTTTACTTTTTGCTAATTCTGAAATTTTATTTGTCACTTCTTCTATAGTTAATCCGGTTGTATCAATACTTATAGCATCTTCAGCTTTAACTAAAGGTGAGATTTCACGATTCATATCATATTGATCACGACGTTCGATATCTAATTTTAAAGATTCTAAATCTGATTCAATCCCTCTTAATTCATTGTCTTTCAAACGTCTTAAAGCACGTTCTTCAACAGATGCAATCATATATATTTTCAGCTCTGCATCTGGTAATACCGTAGTTCCTACATCTCTACCATCCATTACAACATTCTTTTCATTTGCTAACTTTTGTTGTTCATTAACTAAAAATGTTCTGACTGGTTCTTTAGAAGCAACGTAAGAAACTTTTTGCGTTACATCATTTTGTCTTATTCTTTCTGAGACATCTTCACCATTTAAAATAACTCTCTGACCATTATCTAAAACTATTTTTAAATCAATTTCTTTAACAAGTCGGTCAAAATCTTCAGTTTCTTGTTCAATGTAATATAATGTTATTGCTCTGTACATAGCACCAGTATCTACATAAATCATATTAAATTTTTGCGCTACTAATTTAGCGATTGTACTTTTACCAGCAGCAGCTGGACCATCTATTGCAATATTTATTTTCTTCATTTGTATTAACCTCTCTTGTTCTTTAATCCTATATATTTTATCATAAACTATAATCATATGAATAGGAGGAAAGAAATGAAGAGAATATTAGTTATACATACAGGTGGAACAATAAGTATGTCAGAAGACAAAGATACAGGTAAAGTAGAAACAAATTCAGAACATCCAATGCACAGACATCAAGAGTTTATACAATCTTTAGGTGATATTACAGAAATCAACCCATTTCAAGTACCTTCTCCACACATGAACAATCAATATATTATTAAATTGAAAAATATCATATGCGAATCTATCAAGAATGATGAATATGATGCTTTTGTTATTACTCATGGTACTGATACGTTAGAAGAAACTGCATATTTATTAGATTTAACAATAGATACTCAGTTACCTATAATTTTAACAGGTGCTATGAGATCTTCCAATGAAATAGGTTCTGACGGTTTATATAATTATGTTTCAGCATTGAAAGTAGCATCAACTGATGATGCTAAAAATAAAGGCGTAATGGTAGTATTTAATGACGAAATCCATACAGCTAAAAACGTTACAAAGACACACACATCAAATACGAGTACTTTCCAAAGTCCAAACTATGGACCAATAGGAAGTGTCACAAAAACGCATGTAATATTTCATCACCAGCCATTTCTTAATAAGAAATATACAGAAATTAATCCTGATATGAAAATAGGTATTGTAAAAGCACATATGGATATATCAAGTGACCTATTCAATTTCTTCGTCGACTATAAATATAACGGATTAGTTATAGAAGCACTTGGGCAAGGCAATATGCCTCCTACAGCATTAGAAGGTATAATAAGCTTAATAGAAGCAGAAATACCTGTAGTGATGGTTTCTCGATCATTTAATGGAATTGTTGGTGGTATATACGCATATGAAGGTGGCGGATATCAACT
The DNA here is from genome assembly GCF_003970575.1 of Mammaliicoccus fleurettii. Taxonomy (GTDB): domain Bacteria; phylum Bacillota; class Bacilli; order Staphylococcales; family Staphylococcaceae; genus Mammaliicoccus; species Mammaliicoccus fleurettii. The sequence continues at coordinate 21,037 of NZ_RXWZ01000096.1, read as the reverse complement.
ACAGCAAATGGGCATTATTTTGTCGAATGGTTTAAATGGCCAAAAAGCAAGATTGAAACTTTTAGTAGGACTAAGTAATAATTTAACAAAAGAAGAACTCGTTCAATATTTCTCATAAAAAAACACCCTGTTATAAGGTTTAATACCAATAACAGGGCGTTTTTTTATGATTCTAGAGGTGTTTGTTTTTTTCTATCTATGTCTTGTGCGATTGTACCACCATGATACTTCCCATTTTCTATGAAAATAGTATTAGCATCATTTCCAGCTGCAATAACTCCAGCTATATATAAATTCTCAACATTGGATTCCATCGTATCTTTATTAAATGATGGTGCTGTTCCAAATTCGTTTGTAATGGTTTCAACGCCACATGATTCTAGAAACTTATAATCTGGATGATAACCGATCATCGCAAATACAAAATCATTTTTAATAGTGTGAGATTTCCCCTCTTTAGAGAAAGTTAATGTTTCTTCATCGATGCGTTCTACTTCACTGTTAAAATGCATTGTGATTTTTTCGTGGTTTGCAAGCGATTCGAAGTTAGGCAATATCCATGGTTTAATACTCTTAGAATATTCTGAACCACGATATAGAACTGTTACTTTTGCTCCAGCTTTCTCTAATTCAATTGCAGCATCTACTGCAGAATTTTTTCCACCAATTATAACGACATCTTGATTAAAATAAGGATGAGCTTCTTTAAAGTAGTGCATAACTTTACTTAACTCTTGTCCTTCTACTTCTAATGAATTAGGTTGACCATAATATCCAGTTGCAATTGTTAAAAATCTAACTTTGTATGTTTGTTTAGTTGTAGAGACTAAAAATCTATTATCAACTTTTTTAACTGCTAACACTTCTTCAAATGTTCTAACATCAAGCTGATGATGTTTAACGACTTCTCTATAATAAACAAGTGCTTGATTTCTTTTAGGTTTTAAGTCTTCTACGATAAAGGGTACATCCCCGATTCCAAGTTTATCACTTGAAGAAAAGAAGGTTTGATGAGTTGGGTAATTATAAATTGCATCTACTACATTACCTTTTTCAATTACAACTGTATTAATACCTCTTCTTTTTTGTTCGATTGCCGCACTTAATCCACATGGACCTCCACCGATTATTAAACTTTCATATTCTTGCATGTACCTTCACTCCTTATAATATCCTCAATCATTATATCAATAAAGAGAGATTATTAAAATAAATTGTTTCTAAATTAAACAAAGAACACAGGTAAACAAACAATTTATAAAGAATTAAATAAAAAAACAGCCAACAAAATTACTCATTGTTGGCTGCTGATATTAATTGTCTTCAGTTACATCTAGAACTTTAAATCCATTTTTAGATAAGTACTTGATAAACTTATTAATATTATTTGATTTTTCAACTTTAATAATCATTCTACGGTACATCTTATCCGTTTCATCAAATGTTACAAATGAAATCGTATTTAATTTGTATTTAGCTATAATACTTGATAATCGCTTAATTCTACCTTCAGCTTCAACTGATGTAATAGCAATTCTAACCCCTTTTTGTTTCATACCGAAAGCTGACTCAAATTGTTCCATAACATCATATCTTGTAACTACCCCAAGAAAATCTTTTTCATCATTTACTACTGCAAGAATCGGAAAATCTTGCAAATTAAGTAGTGACTCTTCAACTACAAGATTTTCATTTAATGAGTGTAAATCTAATGTTAAGATTTCTTCGATTAATGTATCCGCTATAAAGTTATCTCTAGATACATTTTCTTTTTTGAAGAAATAATGTCTAAAAATACTATATCTTGTGATCATTCCTATATACTTTCCAACAGCTACAACTGGTAAGCCATCAATCCCGTGATGTTCCAACTTATCAAGAGCTGAGTGAATCGTATCTTTTGGATGAGCAATGTAACATTTTTCTTTCGGTATCATTATATTCGTTAAATACATAAATCCATCCCCTTTTGTATATGTCTATGGTATTACTAAGTTCTGACCTTGTGATATTTCATTGCCAGAAATACCATTTGCTTGTCTAATTTTCTCTACATTTTCAGGTGAACCACTTCCATAATATTGAATAGCTATACGGTATAAGTTTTCTTTTCCTGTTACTGTATGAGCTTCTTGCGATTGACTTTGATTATTTTGCGTGTTTTGATTTGCTTGATTATTTGCTGCATCTTGTGCGGCATTTTGTACATCTTCATTTTCAGCACTTTCGTTGTATTGATTCATACTATTGTCGCTGTTTTGACTTTGGTCTTGATTAGCTTGGTTATTTTGTTCATCAGAATTGTTTTCATTTGTGTTGCTTTCATTTGTGTTGTTTGATGAATTGTTTGCAGAATCACTAGAAGCATTTGAGTTACTATCTTTATCTGAATCACTTGATTTTTTATCATCGTTTTCAGATTTTTTCTCATCTTCTTTTTTAGCTCGGTCTTTTTCAGTTTGTTCATCTGCTTTTTTCTTAGTATCACTGTTTGTTTGTTCAGTTTTTTCAGCAAGCTCTTTACCATTATCTTTATTTGCACCATTTAAATACATGCCAAGGAATAGAGCTAGGGCACCTAAAATAAGAATAGCCGCAATAATAGGTATTAAAGCTTTTTTAAATTTATTAGAATTACCATCGTCTCCATTATGACCACTTTGACCGTTGTTACCGCCATTAGGAGGCGTTCCTCCACCAGAAGCACCAGCTCCAGCTACTCCTGCACCAGCAGCTGCGGCAGCACCTTTTTTCTTACCAGACTTATCATTTTCAGCATGTTTATTACTATCTTGTTTATTTTGATTTTTGTTGTCTTTATTTTTTGCTGATGCTGCTACTCCAGCTCCAACTGCTCCTGCACCAGCAGCTGCGGCAGCGCCTTTTTTCTTACTAGACTTATCATTTTCAACATGTTTATTATCATCTTGCTTTTCTTGATTTTGATTGTCTTTATTTTTTGCTGAACCTGCTACTCCTGCTCCAACTGCACCTGTTCCAGCAGCTGCGGCAGCACCTTTTTTCTTACTAGACTTATCATTTTCGGCATGTCTATTATCATCTTGCTTTTCTTGATTTTGATTGTCTTTATTTTTTGCTGATGCTGCTACTCCAGCTCCAACTGCTCCTGCACCGGCAGCTGCCGCAGCACCTTTTTTGCTATTTTTATCATTTTCTGATTTCTGTTGTTGTTCAGGTTTGTCAGTTAAAGATTTTTTCGGACGTTTCTTACTAACATTATTATTTGAAACGCCTGAATCTGCACCAGTTGCTCCAACTGCAGCTTTATTAGATGTTGTAGGTTCTTCTTTAGTTTCTTGTTCTTTCGGAGTATCTGAAGTTGAACTCTGTTTATTTGCTTCTTCTTTTCTTCGTTGTCTTCTTAATGCACCTCTTGGAGGATAATGCTGTTCTTTTTTACTTTGTTGCTTATTATCTTGTTTTGAATCTTCTACTTCTTTCCGATTAGATTGACTATTATTGTTCGTCTCTTCGTTGTTTATTTCTTCTTTCTTTACCTTGTCTTCAGGTCGTTCTATCGGTTGACGACTCTTTTCAAATTCGTCTTTAAAATTATCTTTAGACAATAAACTCACCTCATCATTAACTTATTGATTTCAATTATATTGAATTACACTTTATTATATCCCTGTTCAACTTATCAAGTAAAGCAATCCTATTAAAATATTGCATTTAATCTAATTTGATATGTTGTTTTTCTCTTTACTTCTTTAATATTAGGCAATTTTATTAAATTTGCATTGTTACAATTATCGCAGCAGTTCTCATTTTGCATGACTTTCTCGTTAAAATATTGCATTAAATAAAGCCTTCTACAACTATCAATTTGAACATAATTTTTCATGTAATTAAATGCATAACTTTTTTGATCTTGCTCAGCTTGAATTTTAGCTTTTAATTTATTGATAGGATATAGCTCAAGAAGGAACTTTATATTCATTGTAACCTCCTCATTTAACTGATACCCTTGTTCATATAAATTAAGCATATCTATATCAATTCCATGATCATTAGCTAAATGGTTAAGTATAAGTAAATCACGTGGTGTAAATAAACTGATTGCTTGTGACTGTTCTCCATCTCGACCTGCTCTACCAACTTCTTGAACAAATTTAGATGGTGAAGTTGGTAAATGATAATGAATAACTGTTCTAACATCTTGTTTGTTTATGCCCATTCCAAAAGCACTCGTTGCGACGATTATCTTAATGTCATTGTTAATAAATTGTGTTTGAACTGTAGTTCTCTCTTGATAATCTAAATCGCCATGATAAATACCCGTTAAATATCCTTCTTTATAAATCATATCAGCTAGTTCATGACACTTTTTTTTGGAAGATACATAAATTATTGTTGGTCCCGTTTCTTTAATTTCATTTAATAAAAATTTATCTTTTTCTTCTTCACTTTCAAAATTAAAATGATGATACATAATATTTGAACGATTTAAACCTTCTTTATGTATTTCAAATTGTCTTTTTGTTATTTCTTGAATGTCAATTATCATTTTTTTGGTTAAAGTAGCAGTTAAAGCAATAACTTGAGAATGAAGAAAGTGTTGCGTCACTTTTGAAATCAATGCATAGTGTGGTCGGAAATCAAATCCCCACTCACTCAGACAATGTGCTTCATCCAATACAATATATTTAAAATTTATTGATTTAAAATGTTTGAAGTTATGCTCTTCATAAATAAATTCTGGACTACAAAATATAAATTGATAATTCTCTAAATGTTTAAATATGACTTGTTTCTCATCCATCGATAAAGCAGAATGTATTGCGACTGCATTCTTTTCTCCATTTAATTTCATTTGAACAACTTGATCATCCATTAATGAAATTAAAGGTGATATTATCAGTACTCTACCTCCCGTGATATATGCTGGTAGTTGGTAACACAAACTTTTTCCAGCACCTGTTGAAAGGATACTTAGTACATCGTGACCATCTAATATATTTTGAACTGTTTCTTGTTGGCCACTTCTAAATGTTTCATATCCAAAATATTTTTTAAGTTCTTCTTGTAGCATTTAATCCCTCCATTGCAAAGCAAACATACATTAATTTAATTTCAAAATAAGTAAATTCGCCTAAAGTTTCATAATAATATTTCAAATTTTGATTTGGTTTATCTTCAAAGACTTTTACAAATTTTGAATATTTAATGTCATCTATGTACTTGTTCATATCAGTTAAATAGCCTTTAATATACATTTCTATTATATGATCGTGAATTGTATGAGTTTTAACATTTTTCATAATAGCTAATTGTTCGATATCATATGTTTGATTTAACAATTGATATGTAGACAAAGTTTGCTGATGTAATTTAGGTTGAAATTTAATTTGTGATAAAATTGGATATCTTTCTTGATTTTGTATAGTAATTTGTATCAACTGATATTCTTCGACTAAGCGTTCTTTTAATTCGATTATGGATATTTCTTCAATCTGTGATATTTGTTCTGTAGTATAAGGTGTTTCACGATACCCAGCTAATAAATAATGAACATAAATTCCACTAAAATAATGATCTATATCTTCAAATAATTGATTAACTTCTTTTATAAATTCTTCTTCTTGATGATTGTTAATAGATATGTATAATTCTTTTGCTTTGAATTGAATTGTTTTATCATTAATAATAGGTTGGTAAGAGAAATGCTCATGTTTTCTCTGGCTAATCATTTGTATTAACAATAATATAGTGCCTACTGCTTGAATAGCTTGTTGATAGAAAAAATTACCTACAATAGGATTTTGATTTTTTATTGGTTCTTGCTCAACTATCATTTCGAAATCATTGTATTTTAAATTTGGTAGACATCCATAATATAATTTTAAATGCTCAATACTAGCATCAAAATAGGTCTGATGTGTTTTCTTTCCAATTAAAATATTATAAATACTTTTATGCGTTTTATTTTCATGTTTCATAGAAAGGGCTTTCAAAATTAATTCTTTCAAATAAATCACCTCAATTAATATAAAAATGTTGAAAAATATAAGTGTTATCACTAAAATAAGTATGTATAATAAGTGTAGCATGTTTTTTAAAGGAGGCGAAAATTTTGGCTAAATACACAATAGTAGATATGGATACATGTATCGCATGTGGTGCATGTGGAGCAGCTGCCCCCGATATATATGATTATGACGACGAGGGAATCGCCTACGTAATATTAGACGACAATAAGGGAATCGAAGCTGTTCCTGAAGAGTTACTCGAAGATATGGAAGATGCTTTCGAAGGTTGTCCTACAGATTCAATTAAAATAGCAGATGAATCGTTTGACGGAGACGCACTTAAATTCGAATAATATAGATTAAATTAAGATTTTAGAATATAACAATCTTTACACATAAGGGAGTAGAAATTCATTGAACAAATGGTTTCTACTCTTTTTTTATTTAATAACATTATAAAAAAAACACCCAATCCATTGCAATCAATTTTGGATTGGGTGTTCTATTGGATTTTCATTTACTTTATAATCGTTTTAAGTTTATCAAATACCAGTATATATATAATAGAAATCACAATACCTTTTATTAAGTTAAATGGGATGATCCCTGCTGAGACAATTAATTTTAGATTATGTGTTAAGTCTGCTAAATTCATAATTTGACCATATAAAGGTAATAAAACAAAATAGTTCATTAAACTCATAAATATCGTCATTAAAATTGTTCCTGTTAATAAGCCATAGCCCATAAACAATTTATTTTTTTTAATACGGTAAAAATAGTATGTTGGTATAATTAAACAGATTGAAGCTAGAAAGTTTGCCGTGTTACCTATAGGTTCATGAGATACAATTAAAAAGTTCAATACGTTCTTGAATAATGCAACCAAAATACCCGATACAGGACCAAAAGCAAATGTTGCAACAAGTACTGGTACATCACTAAAGTCCATAGTTAAATATGGCGGTAAAAATGGCAATGGAAATTTTATAAACATTAAAATAAAGCTAATTGCAATAAGCATACTTACAGTGAGTAAGCGCTTTGTTTTGTTATCGTTAGACATATAAACTCCTCCTATTCATCTCGTAAGAATAGGAGGAAAGCAATAGCTAAATAAACCTAGTATTAACTAGATTTTTCCTCCATCTTCTCCCATCCAGACTTTAACTGTCGGCCTTAGATTTTCACTAAGTCAGCCAATACATAAATATTTACGTATCAGGTCGCGGGCTATAACCGCCGGTATGGAATTACACCAAACCCCGAAGATGAATTTTATTAAATTTTATTTTTATGATTCATATATTAGCACATTACTAAACAATTTTCATCAAAATTACTCACAATCATTTTATTTCGGTAAAGTAATTGTAAATTGAGTTCCTTTACCTTCTTCACTTTTAACATTAATTGTGCCATCATGAGCATCAATAATCTTTTGTACAATAAATAAACCAAGTCCTGTACCATGTTTACCTCTCGTACGAGATGCATCCACTTTATAAAATCGATCAAATATTTGCTCTAAGTGTTCTTTTGCAATACCTACTCCAGTATCGTTAACAATAATAACAAAGTCTTCTTCTTGTGTATCATCAAAAATCACTTCAATAGAATCGTTCTGATGAGTATACCTCATAGCATTATCTATTAAATTTGTTAAAATTTGTTCGATTCTATCGCTATCACCATACCAATTTGTAGCATCACCAAGATGTTCAAATGATAAATTTAGTCCATTTTCTTTTGCTTGTGGTAAAAATTTAGTGTCAATTTTATTAATAAGTGTTGAAATATTAAATGCTTCTAAATTGACTTTAATCCCTTCAGCATCCATTTTAGCAACTTCTAAAAGTTCATTAATTAATCTGCTCAATCTTTTAGATTCATCTAAAATGATATAAAGAAAATCATCTATATCTTTTTGTTCTGTCACGATACCATCAACTATTGCTTCTGTATAACCTTGTAGCATAGAAATAGGTGTTCTTAACTCATGAGAAACACTCGCTATAAAGTCTTTTTTCATTTGATCCATATGGTGTTCATCAGTCATATCACGAATAATAACAACAATTCCTGATGAACCATCATTTTGAATGCTATCAATATATGTTGATATAACCACATAATATTTATGACCTAATTCGTATTCAAAGAATTGAGTGTTTTTACCTTTAAATGTTTCATTTCTTTGAGTAGATATATCAACATGTGCATATTCTCTAATTTCCTGTAAAAATGTATCTGCTTTCGAATTTGAGATAATTATTTCATTTTTATCGTTTATCCCGAGCACGCCATCTATCATAGAATTAATCAATTTTTCTTGGATATTATTTTTTGACTTAACGTCATCAATGTTTGTTCTTATATCTTTACTCATTTTATTAAATGCTAATCCAAGTTCACCTATTTCATCACGAGTATAGATAGGAACTTTCTCTGTATAATGTCCTTTTGCAACTTTAAATGCTGCATGTTTAAGTTGTATAAGTGGCTTAGTAATTCTATTAGATAAGAAAAAGGCAAATACTGTACTGACTATTAACAATATAATTGCAGAGACTAATATACTAAGTGTTACTACGTTTTGAGCTTCTTTTATGGAATTAATATCTTGAAATAAAAATATACCTGCCTCATCTTCTTGGAAAGCTTGAGATGGATAACCTAATAAGATGTATTGATGTTTTTCACCTTTATATGATAGTTTAATTTCTTTTAAAACGTGTTCATCATTGTTAAAAACTTTATCAAAAGATTGATTTGTTCTTATTTCATCAATCATGACATCTTTTAGTGGATCTTCTGATTGTTTAGTTAAATCTTGTTTGTTTTTAATTATAATCAGTCCAGCAGGATCTTCTACTAATTCTTTAGCATAATCAATTACTGATTCCTTCTCATGTGAGTTAAGAAGTAAACGTTCAATTTTACTGGCATTATTGTATAAGTTTTCACCGGTTGTTGAAGTATTATATGATTGTAAGAAAGTTATAAGAAAGGCGCTTAATAAAAGTAAAACTGTCGTTACTATTAAAATAATAGATAACCACAGTTTTACAACAACACTATTTAACCGATTCATTATTCAGGAACCTCAAATTTATAGCCAACGCCCCAAACAGTATGAATCATTTGAGCTGCTTCTTCTGAAACGCGATTTAACTTTTCTCGTAACCTTTTTACATGAGTATCAACAGTTCTTAAATCTCCGTAGAACTCATAATGCCATACTTCTTTTAAAAGTTGTTCTCTATCAAATACTTTATCTGGTGATTTTGCTAAGTACAATAATAATTCATATTCTTTAGGCGTTAAATTTACTTCTTTGTGATCAGCTAGCACACGATGTGCGTCATTATCAATCACTAGATTTTCAAATACAATTAAATCTTTAGCAGTACTTGTCTGATTAACAACAGAATGATTAGTTGTACGTCTTAACAGAGCTTTAACACGTAATACAACTTCTCTTGGAGAAAATGGCTTTACAATATAGTCATCTGCTCCAATTTCAAAACCTTCTACTCTATTATTTTCTTCTCCTTTTGCAGTAAGCATAATAATAGGTGTTGATTTTGTTTCTCTAACTCTTTTACATACTTCAATCCCATCTATTTCGGGTAACATTAAGTCTAATAATATACAGTCATAATCTTCGTTTAAAGCTTTATCTAATGCAATTTGTCCATTTTCAGCTTCATCTGTTTCATAACCTTCTCTTTCAAGATACATTTTTACTAACTTGCGAATTCTATCTTCATCATCTACAACTAAAATACGATCTGTCATACTTGCTTAACTCCCTTCTAGCAATTTTTAAGCATAAGAATGTAAACCAGCTACAATTAAGTTAACTGCAATAACATTAAATAGGATAATTGCAAGACCACCAACAGCTAACCATGCTGATTTGCGACCTTCCCAACCTTTACCTAATCTTAAGTGTAGGAATATCGCATAGTACAAGAATGTGATGAGTGCCCATACTTCTTTAGGATCCCATCCCCAATATCTACTCCATGCCATTTGAGCCCAAATGCTCGCGAATAAAATACCACCCAGAGCAAATAAAGGAAATCCTATTATAACTGCTCGATATCCTATTTCATCCATTAATGATAGATTGACTTTTTTCGTCAATGGTTTCATTAGACTGAACAATGTTTTCCCTTTTAAAATCAATCTCAGTATACCATACAAGATAGAACCAATCACAATTGACCATATTACTGTATTGAGTTTCTGAGCATTGATTACGGCTGGTAATTCAATTTTAATCCAGCTCAATATATCGTTTCTTTCAATTGGTTCATAATCACTTCCTGAAACATGATCAACAAGCAAGCTGTCTTGCTGTGTCACAAATGCAGGTAAATGGTAATGTTGTACAGAATTACTGTCGTTTTTATCAATAAAGAAGAATGTGTCATCATATCCAACAATATCTTTCATGATTACAGTTGTTAAAATAAAACCTATGATGATTACAACGAAATACATAATCACTTCAACAAAGAAGCTATGTATCGTTTTTTCTTTTGGATCAACTGCTGCAAATAAATATATTAAACCAGCAACACAACTAATAGATAATATACCGTAAGAAATCGTTACTGTGATTACATGTATTGCTAACCAACTAGATTGTAATGCAGGTATTAATGGTGATACATCTCTAGAAAACATACTTGCATATGCAATTAGTAACATTGCAATTGGTAGTACGAATAGTGCAAGAATTGGTGTTTTGTAAATTGAATAAATAACAAGGAATCCTCCTACCATCATGATTCCAAACATCGTTAAAAATTCATACATATTACTAACTGGTGCATGACCAGCAGCAATCCATCTCGTAATAAAGTAAATAATTTGTAATACGAAACCAACAACTGTTAAAATAATTCCAATTTTTTCAGCTCTTTTTTTAGATGAACGAACTGAAAAAGAAAATGGCACAATTGCTATTAAATATAGTATAAATGCCGAATATAAACTAATATTACTAATATTTAAAAATAAATCTTTATCCATTATTTGCCTCCTTGCTTTCGTGAATATCTTCTTTTGTATCTTTGATATGTGAAATTTGATGTTTATCTAATACTTGATTGATTTCTTTACTAAATCCATAGTAATTCTTATTTGTATGGGCTGCAATATTAAAGTCACCATTGTCGCTATTAATCCAAATACGTCTGTGATTAATATATGAACCAACTGCTAGGCCAATTAAGAAAATGACAAATCCAGTAAATAATATTGGTAATGTTAAATCTTTTTTAACTGCTAACACAGTTGCCCATTGATTCGTAGCATTAGCGAACTTCACATCATATTGATTGCCTTTTGATATATCTTCTGATTCCTTAATTCTCAAGAAACTAAATTCAGGTTTATCACCCTTTTTAGTTACTTCAAACACAAAAGCAGGATTATTTGGATTTGGTGATTTAGTAGCTAATACACCATTTTCTATTTTTTCATAGTCTGGTGCATAACTTCTTAATTTTACTGTTAAATCATCAGTAAGTTTATATTCCTTTTTAGGTCTTTCCAAATTAACAGTAAATGATTCACCTAAAGATTTTCCGTCTTTCGTTTTTAAGTTAAAAGTCATATCTTTTAATAAAGAATTATCAAAGCTACTTTGATAAAATTGCAAATTGTCATATGTTAATGGATGATTTACTTTTATAGAATCTGTAGCTACTTCTTTTAAGTTTGCTTTCGAACCTATAACATCTTGTTGATCATTCTTGTATAACGTAGCTTTAGTCTCATAGTTTTTAGCAATTTTATTTAAACTTGGATCGATTGATTCCGCATTTGTATTAGATTGAGACTTTTGGTCATACTCTTCGTATATAAAGTCATTGTTTTTTATATAATATGCTCTATCAGTTCCAGGAACAGGTTTAGTTTCTCCTTCTTTAACATAAACCATTTCATCTAAATAAAAGCCTGGTAAAAATCTAAGCATAGCACCGAATAACAATATAATAAGTCCTGTATGATTAATGTAAGGACCATATCTAGATAAGCGACCTTTTTCAAGTAACAAATGATTGTCTTCTTGTTTTACTTTGTAGCGTTTTTCTTTAAATGATTTACTAATACTATCTAAGTCAACTTCACTTCTAGTAGACATGTTTAATCTTTGACGTTTATAAAATGTGCTGTGTTTTTTTGTTCTTTGATTTTTTAAAGACTTATGTAATGGTATACCTCTATCTATACTAGATGTAATAATTGAAAAGGCAACTAAGCCAAGTAAAATTAAAAACCACCATGAAGTATATAAATTATGAAATCCTAATTTGTAGTATAACAATCCTAACGATCCGTAATGTTCATAATAATATTGTTCTGGATTAACATTCATAGGAATGAAATATTCTTGCGGGAATATAGTACCTATTGATGCTGCTACAACAGTTAATATAAGTAATGTAACTCCAGTTTTAATTGAAGCAAAGAAATTCCAGACACGATCTAAAATTGTTCTATTCTTAGTCTTTGAACGTATTGCTTGGCCATCATAACGCATAACGTCAGTTGTTTTTTTCTTATCGTAGTCGTCATTTATTAAACGACCACAGTTTAAGCAGAGTTGAGTACCTTCAGGGTTTTTATGCCCACACTCACAAATAATTTGCTTGTTACTCACCTTAAATCCCCCTCTATTTCACTTTGACCATTTCCATTTCTTTGATGATTTGTTTTTTAGAAAGTTCACCAGTATGCTTAGACTTAACTTTACCATCTTTATCAACAGTAATAGTTGTAGGTAATGGGTTTACTCCGTAAGCATCAGTGACCAAATTATCATTATCCATCGCAACATTAAATGATGGTGTTTCTTTTAATGAACTTAAATATTGTTTAATTTGTTGTGGATTATTTCTTACATGTATAGCAATGACTTCTACGCCGTTATCTTTATAGTTTTGGTATTGTCTTTCAAGTTCAGGCATTTCACGTTTACAAGGTTCACACCATGTTCCCCAGAAGTTTATTAATACGCCTTTTCCACGAAAATCTTTTAAGTTAACTTTTTTTCCATCAACAGTTTCAAGTTCAAATAGAGGAGCCTCATCTCCTACTTGAGCAATTTTATCATTATCTTTAGTAAGGCTAGACCATACTGTAAATATAATTGCGAGAAGAATAACCGCCGTAATAACAATTTGGAGTATAGTCTTCTGTTTTTTCTTCATTTATTATTATCCTCCCTAACACAATAAAAAACCATACATGTAAAATGTTATGGTGTTTTGTATAGTATATCATGACTAAAAAGCAGATTAGTGGCATTATTGTGAACGTTTACAGTTTATTTACCATCTTGTGCTAAATGTCTTAATACTTTTATTTCATGTGGTGACATTGTTCTACCTTGACCTGCATTTAACCCTTTTAAATTTAAAGGTCCATATTCAACTCGTGATAGTTTCACAACTTCATGTCCAAAGTGACTAAACATTCTTCTAACTTGTCGATTTCTACCTTCAGTAATCGTAATTTCAACATGTGTTACGTTGCGTTCTTTATCCTGACTTTTCACTTTAACGATAGCTGGTTGTGTTAAACCATCTTCAAGTTGTATCCCTTTTTCTAGTTGTTTAACTTCTTCTCTCAATAAATAGCCTTTTAATTTCGCTACATATTTTTTTTGAATTTTATAACGAGGGTGTGTCATTAAATTAGTGAACTCCCCATCGTTTGTTAAAATTAGTAATCCAGAAGTATCATAATCTAAACGACCAACAGGGAAAATTCTTGCTTTAATTTCTTTGAAAAAATCTGTTACAACTGTTCTACCTTTATCATCAGATACGCTTGTGATTACTTTTGTTGGTTTATGGAATAATATATATAATTTATCAGGCATTTCTAAAGGAATACCTTCAACTTCTATATAATCTGAATCTCTCACTTTAGTACCTAGTTCTTTAACTTGTTTATGATTGACATATACAAGTCCTTCTTCGATTAATTTTTCAGCTTTTCTACGTGAAGTATATCCACTTTTTGCGATTACTTTTTGTAATCTTTCTAATTCTTCGCTCATATTTATTGCTCCTCATTATTTTGTTTTTCATTCATGCTACTAAAAAACAAATCCATTTCTTCTTGTTCATTTTCTTCGTTCGTTGATTTAGGTAAATCATCTAAAGAAGTAAGACCAAAAACATTTAAAAAGTAATCAGTTGTATAAAGTAATTGACTTCTAGATTGTTCATTATGTTTTGATTCTACTACACCTTTAGCAATTAATGTTTTTACAGAAGCGTCAGAATTCACGCCTCTAATTACTTCAATATCACTTCTTGTAACAGGTTGATTATATGCAATAATTGATAAAGTTTCTAAAGCTGCTTGTGATAACTTAGTATTCATATTGTCTATCATTAACTTTTCAAGATATGCATGCATAACTGGTTTAGCAGTTAAAATACACTTGTTACCATAAAATATAATTTGCAATGTTTCTCTTTCATATTCAGCGGCTAAATCTTTCAATTGTGATGGTGTAATTTCCAGCAATTCGCATAATTGGTTTGTTTCAATTCCTTCATCACCTAATGAATATAATAATCCTTCTAATAATCCTAATTTACTCACTGACATAGTTCACGCCTCGATTTATAGTTATTTCTCCAAATTGATATTGTTGAAAAACATCAATTTGTCTTAATTTCATCATTTCTAATATTGCTAAAAACATTGTTACTAAAACATTTGTATTCAAATCAGGTGGTAAAGTTTCGAAAAAATTAAAACTTTTACAACGCGAGAGCTGATCTTTAACATTTGCTGTAGCCATCTCAATTGTATAACTATCTTCACTCACAGTTACATGCTGTGGTTTATTAAATCTCTGTCTTCTCTTTGTTCGTTGATATGCAATAATTAAATCCGTCATATCTAAATCTAATGGTGCACGTTTATCGTGTACCGCTTCAAATTTGGACAAATCTGCAGGTTTTTTAATAAATATATGTTCTCTATCATTCTTTTTAACATTTAACAATTCTGCATATTCTTTATAATTTTGATATTCTATTAACTGTTTAACTAAATCTTCCCTTGGATCATCTTCAAATTCATCAATGTCAGAAGGTTGTGTAGGCAATAATAATTTACTTTTTATCATTAACAATTCTGATGCCATAACTAAATACTCACTTGCCACATTAATTTCTAATATCTTCATTTGATGTATATAACTTAAATATTGTTCTGTAAGTTCCTTCATTGGTATATCATAAATATCAATTTCGTATTTCTGTATTAAATGAAGTAATAAATCCAAAGGTCCTTCAAAGGCATCAAGTTTTACTTCATACATTTAAAACTTCCTCATTTCTATTCCTTTTACGTGCATAAACCTAAAAATTATTATACCATGATTACATATAAAGATTCTATGCTAAGAGGGATTTAAAATGGAAACACAAGTTATGTCATTTCATTATCATTTCCATGTCTTAAGACATTACTTTGAATGTCACGATATTTTAGAAGAACATTGGAAAGAATATGAGAATTTTAGTAAAAACGACTCAATAGTTAGTTTAATATTATTTTCTACTGCTTGTTATCACTATAGACGTGGAAATATTACTGGCGCACTTAAAACATATAAAAAATCTTTGCAAATCGCAGAGGCTAATGATGAATTTCACCACTTAGGTATTGAAAAGACACCTTATGTATCAATTATTAAGTCGCAAATCATACGAATTGATCAAGGTAAAGTATATCGCAATATACAGCTTCCATTAACTAAAGCATGTTACCAAGCTTTAGAAAGTACTTATGATGACTTTAATTTTAACTATAATAAAGATGTATCAGATTATATTAAGCATCATCATCTGCTTCGTGACCGTACGGAAGTTATAGAAAGCAGAAATTCAGCTTACAACCAACGTCATTCTAAACTATAAATAACCAATAAACAAATCCCCACACTATTGCAAAAGTTAATAGAACAGCTAATGTTCTATATTTTTTCGTTTCATTATTTTGTGATTTATTATTCTTCATGCTTAATCTCCTTTTTTGCTCTCGGATGGTAATTCAAGTACATATCTCTTATTTGTTTTTTAGAAATATGTGTGTAGAGCTGAGTTGTTGAAATGTCAGAGTGTCCTAACATTTCTTGAACAGCTCTAAGGTCTGCTCCATTTTCTAACAAATGTGTTGCAAACGAATGCCGTAAAGTATGTGGCGTTAAAGTTTTAGTAATACCTTTTTCAAATCCGATTTTTTTTAATATTTTCCAAAATCCTTGACGAGTTAAAGCTGTACCTCTAGCATTTAAAAATAATACATCTGTTATTTGTTTCTTCAATAAATTCGGTCTCACTTCTTGTATATAACGTTTCAACACAGCCATTAAATGATCACCAAGAGGTACAATTCTTTCTTTACTCCCTTTACCAAATACTCTTATAAAACCCATTGTCAAATTTACATCTTCTACTTTTAATTGAATGAGCTCTGTTACCCTTACGCCTGTACCATATAGTAATTCAAGCATTGCTCTATCACGTTCGTCTCTCTCGTTTGTGATATGCGTAAATGTAAGTAACTGGTTAACTTCTTCTTCACTTAAGACATCTGGAAGTTTTTGTTCGTATTTCGGTGTTTCAATAAGAATTGTTGGATCTTTTACAGCATACTTTTCTCTAATTGCAAACTGGTGAAAGCTTCTTATAGTAGCTGCTAATCTAGCAATTGTTTTAGAAGATTTTCCTTCTTCTTTTAAATGAGCAAAATATTTTTGAATAACAATACGGTCTATATTATCAATGTGACTAACTTTATGCTCATTTATATATTTATTATATTGTGTTAAATCTCGTTTATAAGATTGAATTGTATTTTGACTTAACCCTTTTTCTAATCTTATAAAATCTATGAATTCATTTATGATTTGATCCATATACTCACCTCGTTATTGTCACTATTTTACCATAAAAAAAGACATCACTAAAATCAGTATGTAACTTCTTTTAGTAACGTCAAAATATATAGATTTATTCTTCACGACATCTATGACAAACACCATGGAAAGTCAATCGATGGTCCAAAATTTTAAAGTTAAATTCTTTCTCAACACGACGTTCAACGTCTTCTAATAAATCTTCTTCAATTTCATCAACTGCTCCACATTCCATACATACCATATGATGATGGAAATGTTTTGCACCTTCTTTTCTCAAATCAAATCTTGCAACGCCATCACCAAAGTTAATTTTATCAACTACTTTTAGTTCAGCTAAAAGTTCAAGTGTTCGATAAACAGTTGCTAATCCAATCTCAGGTGCCTTATCTTTAACTTTTAAGTAAACATCTTCCGCACTTAAATGATCGGCTTCATTCTCAAGTAGTACTCTAACTGTCGCTTCTCTTTGCGGCGTTAGTTTGTAGGAAGCTTTGTGTAATTGTTCTTTCACACGTTGTATACGTTCTTCCAACTTGACACCTTCTTTCTTAAATAAAATCATTATCAATTAGAATTGTATTCGTATACTAAAATACCAATAATATGATTAAAAAGCAAGAGAAAATGCCCTTTTATTTAGAATGATTATAATTTAGTAATAAGTATTGAAATGCGATCATTGTCTTAGCATCTTCAATCTCTTGTGACAATAAAAGTGATTTAATTTTTTCTACTGGTATTTTACTTAAGTGTAGAAATTCGTCTTCGTCTAAATTAACTTTTCCTTCCGTTAAATCTTTAGCGATATATATACTCACTTTTTCGTTACAAAATCCTGGGCACCCATAAACTTCACCTATAAGTTCTAATTTATCAGCTATATAACCTGTTTCTTCTTCTAATTCACGTAAAGCAGCACTTTCTCTTTCTTCTCCAACTTCTAATTTACCGGCTGGTATTTCAATCAAAGTTTTCTCCATAGCTTTTCTAAACTGCTCTACAACAATAACTTCATTTTCTGGTGTTATTGCTAGTACTGAAACTGCCCCATTATGTAAAACAATTTCACGTTCACTTGTTTTACCATTTGGTAATTTAACTTTATGCTTTTCAAGGTTGATAATTCTTCCATTATATATATTTTCTTTCGATATCGTTTCTTCTGTTAATTTCATTCAAGTGCCCCTCTTTTCATTTAAATAATTTATCTGCTAAACTTAATATATAAAGTGTAGCG
Source organism: Mammaliicoccus fleurettii (assembly GCF_003970575.1). Lineage (GTDB taxonomy): Bacteria > Bacillota > Bacilli > Staphylococcales > Staphylococcaceae > Mammaliicoccus > Mammaliicoccus fleurettii. Next base: position 2,838 of record NZ_RXWZ01000096.1, on the reverse strand, counting down.
AAAGGAGCTTCAATATGCAAAAAAATATATTAAAAAGTGGCATTGAAATTTCAGAAGTTGGCTTAGGTTGTATGAGTTTAGGCACAGATTCAAATCATGCTGAAACAATTATAGATGAAGCCATTCAACAAGGTATCACTTATTTTGATACAGCAGACTTATATGATTTCGGTGAAAATGAAAAAATAGTAGGAAAAATTTTAAAGAAATATCAAGATCAAAATGGTATTGTTATAGGTTCGAAAGTTGGAAATCATTTTAACAAAGAAACAAAAGAACACTTTTGGGATCCTTCTAAAGAGCATATAATGAATAGCATTAAAGCATCATTACAAAGATTAAACATTGAACAATTAGATTTATATATGTTACATGGTGGTACAATTGAAGATAATAAAGACGAATCAATCGAAGCATTTGAAAGATTGAAAGAAGAAGGTTTAATTAAAGCATATGGTATTTCTTCTATCCGACCAAACGTCATTGATTATTATTTAGAAAATAGTAATATTGAGACAATCATGATGCAATTTAGTCTTTTAGATAATAGACCAGAAGATTTATTAGAAAAAATAGATCAACATAATGTAAAAATATTAGCGAGAGGCCCAGTATCCAAAGGTTTATTAACAGGCAAATCCACTGAAATACTAAATAAAAAATTCAAAGATGGTTTTTTAGAATACAATTATAATGATCTTTCAGACACGATTTCTCAGCTCAATAAAGAATATGATAATTTGTCAGCAGTCACTTTCAATTATTTGAAGTCTTTCAATGCACTCGGGTCAATTATTACAGGTGCAAGCTCACCAGATCAACTTAAAGATAGTATTCAAAACTATAACCAATCATTAACAGAAAAAGAAATCAAACATGCAAGAGCAATCGTTAAGAATCTAGAGTATACAAATCACTTATCATAAAATTTAAGACAAACAAAACACGCTCAATCCAAATTCATTTATTTTGGATTGGGCGTGTTTTATATTTTTTTGCTTAAAAACCCTTTTTTAAATATCTTTTCGAATGTTCTTGGCGCTAATTGATAAAATCTCAAACCAAAATCCATCCACTGTGGTTCATTAATTTCTATTTTCTTTTTTATCATTCCTCTAACAATATTTTCTGCTAATTCATCGACATCAAGTTGAATATTTTTTGTAAGTTTTTGAAATGTTCCTGTAGGATCCGCTTTTAAATGAAATTGAGACTTAAATGGACCCGGATGAACTGTTAGAACATGCAAATCTTCTCTTTCTAATCTAAGTGCGTTCGTAAAACTACTTAAAGCTGCTTTAGATGCCGCATAATGACTTCCGTATGGCGTTGTTACCTTTGCAGAAATAGACGAAATGTTCACTATTGAGGAACCTCTTTTTAAATTAGGCATAATTTTATTTATTAAAATAATAAGATTTATGAGGTTGATATTATATATTTCCTTAATTTCTTCAGTAGTATGCGCTTCGTTTGATTTAAAATAACCTAACCCTGCATTATTAATAATGCCATCATATTTTATATTTTCTGATACTATAAAAGATTCAATTTGAGTTAAATCATTCATATTTAGTATATATACATCTAATATATTTTTATATTTAGCTTTTAACTTATTTGCTTTTTCTTTGTTTCTAACAATTATTGATACATATGCTCCATGTTTATTGAGAGCTTGAATTATATTTTCTCCTAATGAACCCGTTGCTCCTGTTAGCATATAATGTTTACCTAGCATTACAATCATCCTTTTTTGCTTATTATATTTAATGTATCACAAATTTTTCTAACTGCTAAATTATATACAAGCACTTTTGACATAAGTTTTAATTACTTTATAATTAAAATGAATTCTTATGGAAGTGAGTGGTTTTATTATGAAAATAGTTTTTTATGGATCTGGTAATATGGCAAATGCAATTTTTACAGGAATAGTAAACAGTAAATCAATTGAGCCTGAAAATATTTTTTTAACAAACAAATCTAATCTGGAAAAATTAGAAGGTTATCATGACACATTAGGCGTGAGTTATAGCTATGATGATGAAGAATTATTAAAAGATGCTGATTATGTTTTCTTAAGTACTAAGCCTTATGACTTTTTAAAATTAGCTGAACGTATTAAACCTTACATCACAAAAGACAACAAATTCATTTCAATTATGGCTGGTTTACCAATTAGTTATATTAGAGAGAATTTGCAAGTTAAAAATCCAATAGCACGAATTATGCCGAATACAAATGCACACGTTGGGCATTCTGTTACAGGAATTAGCTTCTCAACTAACTTTGGTCCAAATTCTAAACAAGAAGTATTAACGCTTATCGAAGCATTTGGTACTGCTTTAGAAGTAAAAGAAGACCATTTACATCAAGTAACTGCCATTACAGGTAGTGGTCCTGCATTTCTATACCACGTATTTGAACAATATGTAAATGCTGGTACTAAACTTGGTATCGAACAATCACAAGTTGAAGAGTCTATAAAAGAATTAATTATTGGTACAGGTAAAATGATCGAACGTTCAGATTTAAAAATGGATCAATTACGTAAAAACATTACATCTAAAGGTGGTACAACACAAGCAGGATTAAATGCTTTAAGTAATCATGATATCGAAGCTGTTTTCTTAGATTGTTTGAATGCTGCTGTAAAAAGAAGTATCGAGCTTGATGAAGCTGAAGAAGATTAATAAAAAAGATGAAAGTATCAATACGATACTTTCATCTTTTTTTTCAATTAAGTCTAATCAGTTTTTATCTCAATAGTTATTACTACACTTTTATAGAAGACTTCTTATTTATATTTGAAAATGATCATAATCTTTTACAAAG
>NZ_RXWZ01000095.1 GCF_003970575.1 Mammaliicoccus fleurettii | reverse complement strand
GCTCTCTTCTCATAAAAAGACCACCTACTTTCTTAATTTTAACAATACTTCTCTTTAAAGAAGTTGTCCAATTAAGTGTAGACGGTCCAATATTCACACAACGTATGAGAAGTGTAACTAAGGACACTTATATCCCAACTTCTTCCAATATATATTATTTACAGAAAATTTTAAGTTGACTGAATTATTCGAAAGATATAGAATTAAAGATATTTTTAATTCTAGAGAGAAGGTTTATCGTGTCTAATCAATCGTACAAACGGGATATGAAGCAACGTCATATCATGTTATTAAGTTTTGGTGGTGTAATTGGAACGGGTTTATTTTTAAGTTCTGGGTATACTTTGCAACAAGCTGGTCCTTTGGGGACTATGTTATCTTATGTAGTTGGTGCGATTTTGGTATATCTTGTGATGTTATGTCTAGGTCAATTAGCTATTGAACATCCTGTTACAGGAGGATTTCATGTATACGCTTCTAAATACATTCATCCTTCTATTGGCTATATCGTCGCTTGGTTTTATTGGTTAACTTGGACTGTGGCACTTGGATCTGAGTTTACTGCTGTTGGTATTTTAATGGGTAAGTGGCTGCCTGATGTACCTGTATACATATTTTCAAGTATTGCTATCATACTTGTACTTGCTTTTAACATAGTGTCGACTAAGTTTTATGCTGAAGTTGAATTTTATTTTTCTTTAGTAAAAGTGTTAGCTATTATTGTTTTCATTGGTTTAGGTGCACTAACTTTATTTGGGCTCATTCAATACGGTGGTTATAATGGGCTAGAAACGATTAAATCTAGATATACGAATCCTAGTTTCCCTAATGGATTAGGTGCAGTATTTTTAACGATGTTAGCTGTCAATTATGCATTTAGTGGTACTGAACTTATTGGAATTGCTGCTGGTGAAACTAAAAATCCTAAAGAAGTCATACCTAAAGCGATTAATGCAACTTTATGGAGACTTATTATTTTCTTTATAGGAACGATGGTTATTATTTCTATTTTAATTCCAAGTTATCAAGGTAAATCTTTAGAAAGTCCTTTTGTCGTTATTTTTCAAAATATGGGTATTCCATATGCCGGGGACATAATGAATTTGGTAATTATTACGGCATTATTATCTGCTGCTAATTCAGGGCTATATGCTGCAAGTAGAATGGTATGGAGTTTGTCTAATGAAGGTATGTTTCCAAATTATTTTAAAAAGCTAAATAAACATCAAATGCCAATACGCGCTACAATATTCAGTATGTGTGGAGGATTGTTAGCATTATTCTCAAGTATTTATGCAGCAGACTCATTATACATCGTGCTTGTATCAATTGCTGGATTGGCTGTTGTAATTGTATGGATGAGCATATGTTTATCTTATTTTAATGCTAAACGCTTAAATAAACATTTAAAAATACATCAAAGTGTACCGATAATTGGCTTTATCTTATGTTTGATTTCATGTGTAGGGATGGTTTTTGATCCTAACCAATCACCAGCATTATACTTTGGAATACCATTTGCAATAATTGCTATTATTTTTTACTTTGTAAAATATCATAAAAAGGATGGTCAGGATATTGAGACTTCTAGATAAATTAAATCAGAAAACAGCATTAGTGTTAGATGGAGGATTGGCGACAACATTAGAAGGATATGGATGTGATTTGAATTCTTCGTTATGGTCTAGTGAAGTACTTATAAATCAACCAGATAAAGTAATGCAAGCTCATCAAGCATTTACTGATGCAGGTGCTGATATCGTTTTGACGAGTACGTATCAAGCAAGTTTTGCTACATTTAAAGCAATTGGTAAAGAAACTTCAGAAATAGAACAATTATTTGAAATTGCAGTAAAAAATATTAAAGAAGCTGTAACAGATGATCAAGTTGTAGTCGGAAGTTTAGGTCCTTATGGTGCATATTTAAGTGATGGTTCTGAATATACAGGGCAATATGAAATTTCAGTTGATGAATACATACAATTTCACGAAGAACGTATTAACGCTTTAATTAATAGAGGCATATACGATTTCGTATTTGAAACAGTACCTAATTTTAATGAGATTAAAGCAATAGTTGAATATATCATTCCAAACTATAATGATCATAATACTTTCTGGATTTCATGTACAGTTGATAATGAAGGTAACTTATCAGATGGTACTGAATTTGAAAAAGTATGTCAGTATATCGTACAACACATTGGGCGCGTGCCCGTATTCGGTATTAATTGTTCAAGTATTAATAGTGTAGAGAAAGCAATTAATAAAGGATTGCTCGAATTGCCACAAGTAATCGCTTTATACCCAAATGGTGGTAAAACGTTCGATCCAATAGAAAAAGTTTGGATTGGTAAAGGAGAGAATGCGTTACTTGTTCAAAAAACAAAAGAATGGATCGCGCAAGGTGTTCAAATTATAGGAGGTTGTTGCGAAACAACACCCGAAGACATTAAACAAATACATGAAGCAATAGAAAGATGAGTATGTTTTTCTAACGATCAAGACTCGTAAAACAAGCTCGTTAGAACTCTTTAAACTTCTGTCATCTGACCTTTATTTCAATATATAATTCTTTATGAAAGCCCTTTACTTGATAAAATTGGAAATAGAATAGTAAAATGTTCTATAAGAGGTATTTGACCTCTTATTAGGTTTATATATTTAGGAGGTATGAAGGATGGTAGTAGAATTTCACAATGAACCTGCAACAGATTTTACAGATCAAGAGAATCAACAGGCTTTTAAGGATGCTTTAAAAAAAGTTAAAGCTGAATTTGGGAAAGAAATTCCTCTCGTTATTAATGGAGAGAAAATTTTTACAGATGACAAATATGAATCTGTAGATCCAGCTAATCATCAACAAGTACTAGGAACAATTTCTAAAGCTTCTAAAGAACAAGTAGATCAAGCTATGGAAGCGGCTAAAGAAGCTTATAAGACTTGGAGAAAATGGACTCCTAAAGAAAGAGCTGAATTATTAATTAGAGTTTCTGCTATTATTCGTAGAAGAAAACATGAACTATCTGCTTTAATGGTATATGAAGCAGGTAAGCCATGGAATGAAGCAGATGGAGATACAAATGAAGGAATAGATTTCATTGAATATTATGCACGTTCTATGATGGAATTAGCTCATGGTAAGCAAGTCTTTGATAGAGAAGGCGAGCATAATCAATATATTTATAAACCAATGGGACCTGGTGTTACGATTCCACCTTGGAACTTCCCATTTGCAATTATGACTGGTACAACAGTTGCGCCTATTATTGCAGGTAATACTGTATTGTTAAAACCAGCAGAAGATACACCTTTAATCGCGTACAAACTTATTGAAATTTTAGAAGAAGCGGGACTTCCAAAAGGTGTCGTTAACTTTGTACCGGGTGACCCTAAAGAAATAGGAGACTATTTAGTAGATCATAAAGATACACACTTTGTAACATTTACTGGTTCAAGAGCTACAGGTACACGTATCTTTGAAAGAGCTGCTAAAGTTCAAGAAGGACAGAACTTCTTGAAACGTGTCATTGCTGAAATGGGTGGTAAAGATGCGATTGTTGTCGATGAAAATATCGATACTGATTTAGCTGCTCAAGCAATTGTAGATTCAGCATTTGGCTTCTCTGGACAAAAGTGTTCAGCTTGTTCTAGAGCAATAGTGCATAAAGATGTCTATGATGAAGTTCTTGAGAAATCAATCAAATTAACAAAAGAACTTTCAATTAAACATACTGAAGGCGGTTCTGATGTTTATATGGGACCTGTTATTAACCAAAAACAATTCGACAAAATTAAAAATTATATCGAAATTGGTAGTAAAGAAGGTAAGCTTGAAGTCGGAGGTAAAACGGACGATAGCAAAGGATTCTTTGTTCATCCAACTATCATTTCTGATTTGAAATCTAGCGACCAAATTATGCAAGAGGAAATTTTTGGACCAGTTGTTGGCTTCACAAAATGTGACAACTTTGAAGAATTGTTAGAAGTTGCAAATGATACTGACTATGGTTTAACAGGTGCAGTTATTACAAATAATCGTGAGCATTGGAGACAAGCATGTGAAGATTATGATGTTGGTAACTTATACTTGAATAGAGGTTGTACTTCAGCAGTAGTTGGGTATCACCCATTTGGTGGTTTCAAAATGTCCGGAACAGACGCTAAGACAGGTAGCCCGGATTATATGCTTAACTTCTTAGAGCAAAAAATTCTATCTGAACAATTTTAATCTATAAATAAAATATTAAACAACAAAGAGCAGTCAGATACTGTTATTACAATGTTTGAGGCTGAGACAATTAATTTGTCCAGTCTCTTTTTGTATACGTAAATAATTTAAATCTATTAATTCAATTATTTTCATGTAGTATTGTAATTATAAAAGATAATCACGGCGGTGAAAAAATTGGAAAATAATATTAAGAAATATAAATTTAAAGATATATGGTTGATTTTATTTGGCATGATATTTGTAGCATCTACATTAAGAGCACCATTAACCTCAGTTGGACCAGTAATAGAATTGATTAAATCAGATTTAGAAATAAGTAATAGTCTAGCAGGATTTTTAACAACAATTCCATTAATATTGTTTGGGTTCGTTTCGCCAATGGTATCTAAAATCGTTACGAAATTAACGATGCCTAGTACCATTCTTTATGCGTTAGTGATACTTTTAATAGGTTTGTTATTGCGTGTCTCAGGAGATATAGGATTATTTATAATAGGAACAATTCTGTTAGGTGTAGCTATCGCATTTGGAAATGTTTGCTTACCAAGTTACGTAAAATGGAGGTTCCCATTACAAATAGGATTATTTACTGGCGTATATAGTGCAACAATGAATTTCACAGCTGGGTTAGGTGGGGGATTAAGTTATCCACTATCTGAAATAACACCATTAGGATTCCGATTATCACTATCATTCTGGGTTGTTTTAACTATATTAGCCATTATATTTTGGATACCACAAGTTAAAAGTGGAAAACAACAAGAAGTACAAGCAACTAAAGAAATGCAAAATAAAGTTCAAGGACCGAAAGTCAGAATGTCTACATCTAAATTAGCTTGGGTTGTAGCATTAACAATGGCAATGCAATCAATGGTATTTTATACAGTTATAGCATGGATGCCAACCATTCTAATAGACAAAGGATTGTCACCAACAGCAGCAGGCTATTTATTAATGTTAAATCAATTTTCACAAGTACCAATGACGTTTATATTCCCAATAATCGCATCAAAAATGCAAAACCAAAAATTACTCGTTACGATAGTAAGTATGTTGTTTATACTAGGATTTAGTTTATTATTTAGTCAATCATACATAGTATTAATCGTTGGAATTATAATAGCAGGATTTGGAATGGGAGCAGGATTTAGCTTATGCATGACCTTCTTTTCAATTCGAGCAAGAACAAACGCAGGCAGTATGTCCTTATCAGGATTTGGACAATCAGTCGGTTACTTTATCGCAGCAATAGGACCATTCTTAATAGGATTTTTACATGATTTATTAGGAGGATGGGATATCGGTATCATTTCATTAATTATAATATCAGTCTTATTCTATATCTTCGCATTACAAGCAGCTAATGATCAGTATGTAGAGGATTAGATGGAAGTAGTTTAAGGTCACTCAATAGAGGTGACCTTTTTTATTTTTTAAAATGTAAGATGGAAGTACAAGTCTTAGGGACATAATTCCGAAAAATGTCCGTAAGAAGGGTGCTAAGGGACAAAATTCTGAGAAATGTCCGTAAGAAGTAGTATCTAAGGAGCACAATTCAGAATTATGCCAGTTAGCCCTCACTGGAACTAATATAAATCCAACTCTCTATAACAATTTCTTTAACTGTCACTCAACATTTCTTCTGCGATTAGTTGATAGGATCTTTTTTTATCTTCAAAGTTATATATATTTGTAATGATCATAAATTCATTTGTTTGATAGAATTCTGCTAGTTTGTGTAGCTCTGTTTTGACTGTTGTTGGTGAACCGACTATACATCTTTTTCTATTTTCTTCTATTTGTTCTAATTCTTCTTTTGTGTATTCTTCAATATTTATTTCTTCTCGTGGTTGTACTTTTGTGCCTAATCCTTTTCCTACGTTTAATAACCATTTGTCTTGTGTGATTGCGAGTTCTTCTGCTTTTTCGTCGGTTTCTGCACAGACTACAAATATACAAATGATTGTTGTCGGTTCTTTATGATTTACTGATGGTACGAAATCTTTATTATAGCGTTTCATAGCTATTTTACCGTATTTAGGATTGATGAAATGTCCGAATACAAATCCAATACCTAGTTGTGCTGCATTTTTCGCTCCATTTTCAGTAAGTCCTAATAACCACATTGCTGGTGGGTTATCTATTCGTGGTCCTGCTTTTACGAGTCTATATTCGTGATTTCTAGATAGTGTGTTGTGCAAGAATCCTTGTAAATCTGATACTTGTCTATAAAAGTCTTCTTTAGGTTTAATATGATTATCTGTTAATGCTTTTTGAGTGATAGGAGAACCACCGGGTGAATTGCCAAACCCTAAGTCGATACGATTAGGGTACAAAGCTGATAATGTTTTAGCATTTTCTGCGATTTTATATGGGCTATATTGTGGCAGTAATATACCACCAGATCCGATTCGAATTTTATGAGTAGAAGCGGCGATTTGTGTCATTAAGATCTCAGGAGAAGAACTTGCTAAACCGCTTGTATTATGATGTTCTGCTACCCAATATCGATAGTATCCAAGCGATTCAGTCCATTTAGCTAATTTAATTGTATTTTGTAGCGTTTCTTCAGGATTACTGCCTTTGGATATTGGCGCTTGATCTAATACACTTATTTTTAACATGATGCTCCTCCTTAAAATTTATATCTCATATTTATTATAAGTATATCTTATCTTTCAAAATATAATGATATTTTGCTTGGGACTTATTTTTTGAATCTTGTGAATAAATTAATAATGAACTTAATTATATATTGGAAAGACGCTGTTTACAGTAAAAGTATTCAGTGTCTTTTTGTTATTGTGTAAAGCGCTTACATTTTTTCCGTTTTTAATTAGAATATAAAAATACTAACAATTGTTAAAGGATAAATTTACAATATTAACTAAGGGAGATGTTAAAAATGTTAAAAAGTCGGCCGATGAATATTTTGAATATTTTTCTTAATAGTAAAGAAAGCGTTTCTGCAAAAGAACTTAGTATCATGTTCAACAAAACGGAACGAACTATTAGAAATGATTTAAAGGATATAAATGAGTTTCTAATAACAAATCAATTTTTTGAAATTAATAACAACAGTGGTTTGTTTATATTAAATTTATCAAACTCAGAACGTACTAAATTAAAAGAAATTGTTTCAGGTGAAGTTGAAGAGCAAATTTACAATCCTGCGTATAGAAAAGAATACATTATAAGTCATGCTTTATCAGATGATTCCTATAAAAAAATTTATGAATTGTGTGAGGAATTGCAGATTTCTAAAAGTACTATGGATAAGGATATGAAACAAGTTCGTATGGACTTAAACAAATTTAATTTGAAGATCGTTTCTAATGTTTCTACAGGTTTATCTATTGAAGGAAACGAAAGAGATATACGAACATTCCTTTATGATTACTTAGTTAAAAAAATAACTGAAGATAAAGTTACAATTGACAATTTATTTGACAGTTATAGTCCTTTGATTCATTACATTGACTCAAAAAATATAGAAAATATTAAAGATACTTATACTAAAATTATTTCCATTGAACAAAATGATATTAAACTATCAGCGATCATATTAACAGCTATTTGGATATCTCGTATTAGTCATAACCATATATTAGCAACAGAAAAAGATGACAAGAGAAAACAATTAAGCATAATAAATATTTTTATTGATGAAGTTATAAATTGGAAAGCACTAGATGTTAGTTTAGGTGAATTTAATTATATTAATAATAGACTTGATGTTTTAATTGGAGGAAAGAAACAAGTTACAGATGATAAACACGAAGCACTGTCTCAACTAATTAGTCTTAAATTAATTGAGTATGTAGAGCATGAATTGTCTATTGATTTTACAGGCTATCAAAGTTATTTATTTGAAGGACTAAATAAACATATCTCGGGATTGATTAGCCGTTTGCAACAAGGTATTCAAATATATAATCCTTTGAAAGAAAATATTAAAAATAGCCACAATAAGTTTTTTAATACAATAAAAAAATATTCAATGAATCGTTTAAATAGATATATAGAACTGGATTTTACAGAAGATGAAATAGCATTTATAACTGTTTATTTTTCTACTGCATACTTTAAATACGTTCAACAAAATAAACACTATTTTAATGCTGTAATTGTTTGTAGTTTTGGTATTGCTACGAGCAACTTATTGGCTGAAATTTTAAAGTCACATTTTAATGTGAATATAATAAAAATTCTTGCATCAAATGAAGAAGATTTTATAAAAAATGATGATGTAGATATTGTGTTTACGACTATTGATGCAGATTTTGATAAACCTACTTGTTATGTTAATGCCATAGTTAACGAAACAGATATAAAGAAAATAGAAGCATTTTTAGAACAACACGCATACTTATCTAGAAATAATGAAAAGTTTAAGCGTAATGAAGTTTCATTATTTAAAGACTTATCTATTTGGTTAGAAGATAAGGGCATGAAATTAAATGAGCAGGATTATAAAGATATTAAAAACTTATTTGAAATAAATAATTTTAATTTCAATGATAAAGAGGTGCAGCCTATGTTAAATGAAGTATTGGAAAATCATCATGTTCTTTTAGATGAAACGTGCTCTGATTGGAAGAATGCGATTAAGATGGTTTCCAAACCATTACTTGATGACGGAATTATCACATCTCAATATCAAGATGCAATGATTAATTCAGTTGAAGAATACGGTCCATATATTGTAATTGGTAAGCATATAGCGTTAGCACATGCTAGACCAGAAGAAGGTGCTAACGCATTAGGTGTTAGTATTGCAACACTAAATCCTAATATAGAGTTTGGAAATGAAATAAATGATCCGGTTAAAATTATATTTTGTTTATCAGCAACTGATTCATTTTCACATTTAAATATTATGAAAAGTATCGTATCACTTGTGAGAAATGAAGAAAAAGTAGACAAATTACTGAGTTTTAAGGATAAAGATGAATTTATAAATTATTTATTAGAGGAGGAATTAGCATGAGTAAACTAAATATACTTTTTGTTTGTGGAGCAGGATTAGGAAGTAGTTTTGCATGTCAAATGGCAGCTGAAGATGTATTAAACAAGTTAGGTGTAGATGCAAATCTAGATCACGATACAATTTCATCTGCTGTATCAAGAAATGCTGAAATCATAATAACGGGAGAAAATTTTAAGTCGCAGTTTAATAATTTTTCAATAGATGAAGATGTAACTTCAATTGTTTATTTAAAGAATATTGTATCTACAGATGAAATAGAAGAAAAGCTTTCACCAGTTCTTAAAGAAAAAGGGATCATTTAATAAGGAAGTGATGCTATGCAAATTATAAACTTTATTATACAAAATATTTTGACACAAGCAGCAATAATTGTGGCTTTAATTGCAATGTTAGGTTTAATATTACAGAAAAAATCAACTGGGCAAATTATATCAGGATCGTTTAAAACATTGTTAGGTTTTCAAGTATTAACTGCAGGTTCGGCTATTATTGTTGGAAGTTTAACATATTTCGGCAAGATATTTTCTGAAGGATTCCAAATGGAAGGTATTGTACCTTCCATTGAAGCAATAAATGGACAAGCAATGGGAGATTTAGGATTAGGTCGAGAAATAGCATTTACATTTTTAGCTATTTTTATATTTAATATTTTAATAGCACGTTTCACACCATGGAAATATATATTTTTAACTGGTCAAGCTTTATTATGGATGGCTACTATGACTACGATTGGTGGATACTTTGCAGGTTTAAGAGGATTTCCTCTAATTGTTGTAGGAGGATTGATTGGTGGTGTGTTTGCAACAATGATGCCTGCAATAGCTCAACCGTTTGTAAGGAAAATAGTAGGTGGTGACAACATTGCTTTAGGACATTTTTGTACTCTTGGTTACGTGTTTGAAGCAGGTGTTGGGTATGTATTTGGTAAAAGAGGAGAAAATAGAAAATCAGTTGAAGATTTAAAATTACCAAAGAATTTTGAGTTTTTACAAGACACATATTTATCACTGATGGTCGTTATGGCACCTTTATTTTTAGTAACGGTATTATTTGCAGGCGAGGACTTTGCTTCAAAATTATCAGGTGATACACATTATGTGATGTATGCTTTCATGCAATCAATTCAGTTTGTAGTTGGAGTCTATGTATTACTAGCTGGTGTTAGATTACTTCTTGGAGAAATTGTACCAGCATTTAAAGGTATTGCAATGAAATTAGTTCCAGATGCAAAACCTGCGTTAGATTGTCCTGTGCTTTTCCCATTTTCACCAAATGCTGTAATAATCGGTTTTATAACAACAACGATTGGTACAGTCATTGCGATGTTCTTCTTCCCAACTTTAGGGTTAGCCATGATAATACCTGGAATATTGACTAACTTTTTTGCAGGAGGCACTGCAGGTATATTTGGTAATTTAACTGGTGGATTAAGAGGCGCAATTATAGGTGGTATTGCACATGGTTTATTCATTACTTTACTACCAGCACTTTTAGTTACAGTGCTTAGCAATATGGGATTTGTTAACGCCACTGCAACAGATGTTGATACTGTAGCGGCAGCACTATTTTATGCATGGATTATTGGACCATTAATGAAAGCATTTTAAAGGGAGAGAAAAATATGTATATTAATTTAAAAGAAGCAACTGAAAAAGCAGAACGTTTAAATTGTACGATAGGTGCTTTCAATGCACATAATTTAGAAATGTTGCCAAGTATGATAGATGCAGCTAAAGAAGCAGGTAGCCCAATCATTATACAAACAAGTGTTGATACTGCAAAGTATATTGGATATAAGACATTGGTTACTGTAACTAAAAGTATAGCTAATTCAGAAATGGTTGATGTTGTGCTTCATTTGGACCATGCTAAAGATTTTAATGATATAAAAAATGCGATAGATGCAGGTTATTCGTCTGTTATGTTTGATGGTTCATCATTACCATTAAAAGAAAATATAATGAAGACAAAAGCCGTAGTAGATTATGCACATAAAAGAGGGACATCAGTTGAAGCTGAACTCGGAATAATCGGGGGTACTGAAGAAGGAATAACAATTGATGGTTCTGAAGTAAAATATACAGATCCTTATGATGCTAAATATTTTGCAGAAGCTACTAATGTAGATGCATTAGCTGTAGCAATAGGTACAAATCATGGACAATTTAAATCTAAAACAAATGTTAATATTCCATTGTTAGCTGAAATTAATGAGATTGTGGAAACACCTCTTGTAGTACACGGTGGTACAGGTGTTAAAGAAGAAGACGTGCCTGAATTAATAGATAATGGAATAAGAAAATTCAACGTAGGTACAGAATTGCTTGTAACTTGGACAGAAACAGCAAAAAAATATTTTGGTGAAACAAAAGTGAATAAATCATTAAGACATAATATTATCCCATGTAATGAAGCGGTGAAAAATATTGTTGCACATAAGATTAATTTATTCATGAATAAAGAACGCGTTAAAATATGATCGATAATCAAAAAAGATTTATAATTATATTGGCTGGTCCTCCAGGTACCGGAAAAACATATTTAGCTAATCAAATAATCGAACAGGATTCTAAATGGCATTTATTATCTTATGATGATATTAAAGAAATGTATTTCGATAAGTATGGTTTCAACAACATAATTGAAAAAAATAACCTTGGAAATGAAGCATGGGAATATTATTATAAAAAACTAGATAACTATTTAAAAAAATCAACAAAAATAATAATTGATTATCCATTTAGTTATAAGCAAGAGAACAAACTGAAAGAAATGATTAGTAAATATAATTATAAACCGATTACGTTAACATTATATGGTGATATGGAAATATTATTTCATAGACAAAAAGAAAGAGATTTAAAGGACTCCAGGCATATTGGACATATACTAACAAGTTATTATAAAGGAAATAAGCATCAACAACCAGATGACTTAGATGATTTTACAACACTTCGTTTGTCAAAATAAGCTAGACAGTTTACCTACATCCATGTAACTCATAAATACTTCCAACGGGGTTTGATAATTCAATGACTTT
>NZ_RXWZ01000094.1 GCF_003970575.1 Mammaliicoccus fleurettii | reverse complement strand
GCATCTTTGGTTGATACGTTCATATCTATAATATGTAAACCAATACTGCTTTCATCCAACCATTGAGACAACTCAATTAACTGTTTCGTTGTACGTCCAAGACGATCTAGTTTATAAATAACTAGAATATCTCCTTCACGTAAATAATCCAAACACTTATCAAGTTCTGTTCTTTTCGTTTTTCGGCCACTTGCTTTCTCGCTAAATATACGTTCACAACCATAGTCTTCAAGTGTGTCAATCTGTCCATCCAGACTTTGATCTTGTGTTGATACACGTGCATAACCAATTTTAGCCATTTAATTTCACCCTCTTTTATTCATTTTATGACCACTTATTAACGTGATGTGTTTCTCGATGCAAAT
>NZ_RXWZ01000093.1 GCF_003970575.1 Mammaliicoccus fleurettii | reverse complement strand
GCTACTTATCTCCTATAGAATTCAGGAAATTAGCAGCCTAGAAAATAGTGTTTTTATTAAGTTCCCATTTTAGGGGTTCAGTGCCTAATTGTCCCAGCCCCTTATTTTGTATCTAATTTTATAATCTAACTTCTGATGTTTGGGTATATGTGTCTTCGCCTAAGTTAATCATAGACTCTGAAATATTTCTTGAGTGGTAACCAATTCTTTCAAGAATAGAAATCATATCTATATAAACGAGGCTGCCTTCTGGAGAACATTCTCCGGAACTTAATCGTTTTATGTGCTTTTTACGTAAATCGTGTTCTAATAAATATGAATCTTCACTTCTTTTAACGACTTCATCTTTTTTAATATAATCATAAACATCAAATACTTCGAATGTTTTTTCATATGATACTTTAACGTGATTATATAATTTATCAATACTTTGGTCTGCTTTATCTGATATATGAATATCTGATGATTGTTTTTTCTGAAGTTCATCTAAGTATGATTCTGTTAACGTTGATACTTTTAATATTGTTCTATTCACATCATATAAGACTGACAATCTTTCAGCATCTTTCGCAGATAATTTTTTCTCAGATAATTTATTTAAATACTGTCTAACATTATCGTACATGTTATCAACAGCTACATGTTTTTGTTTATGTTTTTTTAATGCTTTTTCATTTAAATTTCCAACATTATCTAGCATTGAAACTGTCATTTTACCAATGTTTTGAATTTCATTTTGTGCTTCTTGTAATGCAATACTTGGTGCTCTATTTATTAAATTATTATCTAAATATTTTGGTTTATATTTTTCATTTACATCTTCACCTGGAATAATTTTCGTAACAATCCAAGCTAATGCGAAAATAAATGGTAATTGAATTAACGTGTTCGTTATATTGAATGTACCATGTGCAAATGCGATAACCATTTTAGGGTTTAAGTTCAATGCATGATTGACCCACTGCATTGCTGCTTCGTAAAATGGTAATATTAATAAGAATATTGCAGCTCCGATGACATTAAACATAACATGTACGACTGCAACTCGTTTTGCAGCTATAGAACCAGCTAAACTTGCTAATATCGCTGTTATAGTTGTTCCAATATTATCTCCTAATAAAATCGGTAATGCACCATGTAATGATACTAAATCATTTGCATAGAATCCTTGTAAAATACCTATTGTTGCACTTGAACTTTGTATAATTAATGTTACAAACGTACCCGCTAATACGCCTAAAAATGGATTTGAAGACATATCCAACATAATTTGTTTAAATCCTTCTAGATCAGCTAATGGTTTCACTGCCCCACTCATTAATTCTAAACCATAGAATAATGAACCAAATCCAAAGAATACCATACCTATATTTTTAACTTTACGCTTTTGAACAAAGAATATTAAGAATGCACCTAATGCCAATATTGGTAAAGCATAATCACCAATATTAATACCGATTATAAAAGCTGTAACTGTTGTTCCGATGTTAGCACCCATAACAACACCAATAGCTTGTCTCATCGTCATAAATCCTGCACTAACTAGGCCTATAGTAATAACCGTTGTTCCCGAACTACTTTGTATTAGTATCGTAACAATCATACCTGCAAGCACACCCATTATTGGATTGCTCGTAAATCTATTTAATATACTTCTTAATCTATCTCCCGCTGCTGCTTGTAAGCCATCACCCATTTGCTTAATACCATATAGAAAAATACCTAAACCACCAATAAATGTAAAGATAATTTCTAAAGCCGACAGTTCCATAAGACACCTCTTTAAAGTTTTTGTAACCATTGTGAATATTAACCTATAATTGTAAATCTAGTGTAAAGATTTAATTAACTTTCCTTTAAGTTAACAAAAAATCGCTTACATTTGCAATATTTTTATGAAATATAAATAATTGGATACTCGTGTTTTCATATAGTTTCATTTATTCGTATTTATGATTATTCACTGATAAAATAAAATAATAATAAAAAATGAGGAGATTAACATGAAAAATTCAGACTTAATAGCACCAGAAACATACAACATTGTTAATGAAATCGAAAAACATACTGCCGACGAATCTAAAGAAGCGATTGTTTTTGAAGATGTTGAAGGCAAAGTTCAAACTATTACTTATTCAAAACTTATAAAAAATGCTAATAGAGTTGGAAACATATTTAAAGAACACGGTCTTAAAAAAGGCGATAAAGTGCTCATTCTAATGCCTCGTTCAATTAAAACATATGAAATATACATTGCAGCACTTAAACTTGGCATTATCATAATCCCAAGTTCTGAAATGTTACGTACGAAAGATTTGCAACATAGAATCACACACGGTGAAGTTAATGCTGTAGTCGTAATCGATCAATGCACAATTGAATTTGAAGGTATTAAAGAATTCAATCAATTAACAAAATTTGTTGTAGGATCTAAACAAGAAAATTGGATATCAATTGATGATGAAATACAAGAAGCTAGTGAAGAACTAGTTGTTGATGAAACAAAAAGAGATGATGTCGCAATTTTATCTTATACATCAGGTACAACAGGACTACCTAAAGCTGTTATCCATACACATGGTTGGGGTTATGCACACATACAAACTGCACCAAAACACTGGTTAAGTATTACTGAATCAGATACTGTTTGGGCAACTGCTGCACCTGGATGGCAAAAATGGATTTGGAGTCCTTTCTTATCAATTCTAGGTTCAGGTGCAAAAGCATTCGTATATAACGGTAAATTTAACGCAGCAAAATATTTAGACTTACTAGAAAAGCACCAAATAAACGCATTATGCTGTACACCAACAGAATATCGTTTAATGGCTAAGTTACCAAATTTATCTGACTATACATTAGAAAATCTTCACAGTGCTGTATCAGCAGGTGAACCATTAAATAAAGAAGTAATAGAACAATTCCAAAGTAACTTCAACATTAAAGTAAGAGATGGATATGGCCAAACTGAAAACACATTACTTATTGCATTTTTAAAAGATACAGAAAGTAGACCAGGAGCAATGGGTAAAGCAATACCTGGTAGTCACGTAGCAGTTATCGATGAAGACGGTGAACCTATAACAAATGGAAAAGTTGGCGACATAGCCGTTTCATTAGATTCACCATCATTATTCAAAGGATACTATAAAGATGAAGAACGTACGGAAAAATCAAAACGAGGTGACTATTATGTAACTGGAGACCGCGCTCAATTAGACGAAGACGGTTACTTCTGGTTCATGGGTAGAGAAGACGACATCATCATTAGTTCTGGATATACAATAGGACCGTTCGAAGTAGAAGATTCTTTAACTAAACACCCTAAAGTACAAGAATGTGCAGTTGTTGCAAGCCCAGATGAAATAAGAGGTAACATCGTAAAAGCATTCGTTATCTTGCAAAACGATATCACTGGCAATGACGAACTCGTAAAAGAATTACAAAGCTATGTCAAAAAAGATGTAGCACCATATAAATATCCAAGAGCAATCGAATTCGTAACTGAATTACCAAAAACTAACTCAGGCAAAATCAGACGAATAGAATTAAGAGAAGCCGAAAAACAAAAATATAATAAATAGTATCATAACGAAAATGATTAGAAGCTGAGATAATTAATTTGTCTCAGCTTCTTATTTTATGGCGTTAAATTTGGAAATGTCTTAGATTAACTTCCGAGTTAATCTACAACTTACCCTATCTCTTCGATTAACTCCTTAATTAATCTACAACTTATGCCATCTCTTCGATTAACTCCTTAATTAATCTACAACTCACCCCATCTCTTAGATTAACTTCTGAATTAATCTACAACTTACACCATCTCTTCGATTAACTTCCAAATTAATCTACAACTTACCCTTACAACTCAATTCCTCTAACTAAAAAAGCATTCGATTCAAAGAATCGAATGCTTTCTACTTATTATCTTACATATTCAAATATACCTGCTGCGCCCATTCCTACTCCGATACACATTGTAACCATACCGTATTTAGTGTCTGGTCGTTTACTCATTTCAGATAATAACTTACCTGTTAACATTGCACCGGTTGCACCGAGTGGATGTCCTAATGCTATTGCACCACCGTTAACGTTTGTTTTATTAATATCTAAACCTACTTCATTTATTGAAGCTACTGTTTGTGATGCAAATGCTTCGTTTAATTCTACTAAATCGATATCATCTACTGATAGGTTTGTTAATTCTAATACTTCTGGTATTGCATAAGCTGGTCCAATACCCATTAATTTAGGATCTACCCCTACTGCTTTGAACCCTACAAATTTAGCTATAGGCTTGATTCCTAGTTCTTTCACTTTGTCTCCAGACATCAATACTACAAAACCTGCACCGTCTGTAAGTGGTGCCGACGTACCTGCTGTTACTGTACCATCTGCTTTAAATACGGTTCTCAATTTAGATAAAGATTCTAAATTTGTATCAGGTCGTATTAATTCGTCTTGTTTAAATTCTTCTTTTGTTATAGATGGTCCATTTTTATCATAGCTCACTTTATGCACGTTTATAGGTATAATTTCATCTTCAAATTTCCCTGATTTTTGTGCTTCAGCTGCTCTTTTATGGCTTTCTACTGCATATTTGTCTTGTGCTTCTCTAGAAACTTTATATTCTTCAGCAACCATTTCTGCTGTTAATCCCATTGGGTATGAAACGCCAGTATCCGCTTCTTGCAACTCTGGACTATTTGTAGGTTCATTACCACCCATTGGTACTGCACTCATAAGCTCTACACCACCAGCTACGAGCACATCAGCTTGATCTGACATAATTTCATTTGCTGCAATTGCGATTGTTTGAAGTCCTGATGAACAATAACGATTGACCGTTTGACCTGGAACTTCATTTGGTAATCCAGCAAGCAACACAATTGAACGTGCGATATTTTGTCCTTGTAAACCTTCTGGAAAAGAATTTCCGACAATGACATCTTGAACCATGCTTGGATTAAATGAACCCCCAACTCTATTAAGTACTCCTTTTAATACTTGAGCTGCAACCTCATCAGGTCTTTCGTGAAATAATGCGCCACCTGGTTTAGCTTTCCCTGCAGCAGAGCGTCCGTATGCTACTATATATGCTTCTTGCATTGATATCCATCCTCTCTTATTCAGCTACTCATTAGTTACGTAAAGGTTTTCCTTTTTCTAGCATGTGCGAAATACGATCATAAGTTTTTTCGTTTTGTAATAGTGATAAGAAACCTTCTCTTTCAAGCTTTTGAATATATCTTTGATTGATATACGTATTACGTGGTAAATCGCCACCTGAAAGTATATGAGCTACTTTTAATGTGATTTCATAATCATAATCACTAATAAAGTGACCGATTCGTTGAGCATCTAATTGAGCTTGAGCTAACGCTTTGAAATCTCTACCTAATGCTGGATATTGAGCTTTAGGTTTAGGTACATAGTTTGTTTCAGATTCATAACGTGCTTTATTAAGTGCCACTTCAACACGTTTTTCTTTGTTGAAAATAATTGTATCAATGTCTCTTAAATAGCCATATTTCTTAGCTTCATATGCATTTGTAGAAACTTTAGCTAAACCTACATTCATAAGAACTTTAGAAATAGATTCTTGTTTATCATCATTTTTGTGATCAGTTCGTAATGTTCTGTCTACAAACTCAGCTAATCCTCCACCTGAAGGTAATAAGCCAACACCTGTTTCAACTAAACCAATATATGTTTCACTCGCTGCAACTATAAATGGTGAGTGTAATACAATTTCACAACCACCACCTAATGCTCTACCGTGTATAGCTGTTACGATAGGTTTAAGTGAATATTTCATTCTACCGAAACTTTCATGAAGTTTATCAATTGCAGGTCCAACAAGCTCTTCTACTTTTTTGCTTTCGTGCGCTTTTTTCATTAAGTATAAGTTTGCTCCTACACTAAAGTTGTTTCCATCAGCGTATATGACCATACTTGTATAATCTTCTTGTTCTAATAAATCGATAGACTCAATTAAATCACTTGCAAAGCCATCAGAGATAATATTATTTTTACTTTGTATTTTAAGTAATAATTGATCTTTATTGGCTACTGATAAATTAGAATCTTCTCTATTCCAAACTTCTCGGTCTACAAAAGCTGAAGTAGGTGTTACGCGTTCGATTGTTTCATCTTCCTTATAGAATGAACCGTTTTGTTGTTCAATCCATTCAGGTAATTCACCAAGTTCTTCTTTCATTCTTGTTTTAACGCGTTCAAATCCCATTAAGTCCCAAAGTTGGAACGGTCCTTTTTTCCAGTTGAATCCCCATACAAGTGCACGGTCTATATCTTTAAAGTCTGATGCAGCTTTAGGAACGTTAATCGCAGAATAATAGAAATTATTTCTTAATGTTTCCCATAAGAATTTACCTGCATCATCTTCAGCATTAAAGATTACATCTAAATTCGATTGTAAGTCTTTGCCGAATTTTGCTAGTATTTCAAATTTAGGTTGTTCAGGTTGAACATATTCATTTGAATCAATGTCATAAACTAGTCTCGTTTTTTTATCTTTTTTGTAGAAACCTTGTTTTGTTTTACGACCTAACGAACCATTTTTAATAAGTGTGTCTGCAATTTTTGTATCTTTAAAGTAAGGTTTTTCTTCTGGTACTTTTTGTAGACCACTTGTAACAGTAACCGCAATGTCTAAACCTACTAAATCTGACAAACCGTATGTTCCAGTACTAGGTCTACCAATTGCTCTTCCAGTTAAAGCATCTACTTCAGTAATTGAGAATCCTTGATCTTCACCACGATACATAATATCGTTCATCGTTTGAGTACCCACTCTATTTGCAACAAAGCCTGGCACATCGTTTGCAACTACTACACCTTTACCTAATACTTCTTCTGCAAATACTTGAGTTCTTTCAACTACTGCATCTGAAGTATTGCTATTAGGGATAACCTCTACTAATTTCATAATACGAGGCGGATTAAAGAAATGTAGTCCTAAAAATCGTTCTTTATCTTTTTTATCAAAAGCTTTAGAAATCGCTTCAATCGGAATACCTGAAGTATTTGTAGCAAATACTGCACTATCTTTTGCTACTTGAGTAACTTGTTTCCATACTTGATGCTTAATATCTAATTCTTCTTTCACCGCTTCAATATAAATATCTGCATCATCTTCACCAGTTAAATCATCTTGGAAATTGCCATAAGATAAATTTGATGCAAATTCTAAATCAAATAATAATGGTCTTTTAGCATCTGTTATTACGTCATATGCTTTTTTAGAAATTTTATTTGGATCTTTTTCATCTATTACTATATCTAATAATTTTACTTTTAAACCTGCGTTAACTAATAGTGCAGCAATTTGGCTACCCATAGTACCTGCACCTAGAACGGTTGCTTTATTTATCGTCATAAAAAGACCTCCAAATTAATTTATTCTGAGATTATATTGTGTCATTTAGTTAGACTAAATAAATGCAGAATCGCCAGTCAATGCACGTCCAATGACTAATGCATTAATTTCATGTGTTCCTTCATATGTGTAAATTGCTTCTGCATCTGAGAAGAATCTCGCAATGTCATATTCTGCTAATATTCCGTTACCACCAGTAATACCACGACCCATTGCGACTGATTCTCTTAATCTAAGGGAATTCATCATTTTGGCAGTTGAAGTGGCTACTTCATCGTATTCACCATGTTCTTGCATTCTTGCAAGTTGTGCACAAATTGCCATTGAGTGAGATAAATTACCTTGCATCATTGCTAATTTCTCTTGAATCAATTGATATTTACTAATTTCTTTACCGAACTGTTTACGCTCTGTTACATAATCAAGTGTTGCACGTAATGCACCTGCCATAGCTCCAGTTGCCATGTATGCTACGCCAGCACGTGTTGAATAAAGTATTCTTGCTATATCTTTAAAGCCATTAATATTTTGAAGTCTTTGGTCTTCTTCAACTTCTACATTCTCTAACTTAATAATAGTGTTCGGAATAATTCTTAATGCGATTTTATTCTCTATAACTTTAATATCTACACCTTTTTGTTCAGGTTTAACGATGAATCCTTTTGGTTTACCTGTTTCAACATCTACAGCATATAAAGGCATAACATCAGCTAAATTCGCACCGCCAATCCATTTCTTCTCACCATTTAAAATCCATTTATCACCTACACGTTTTGCTGTCGTTTCAAGGCCACCTGCTACATCCGATCCATGTTCTGGCTCTGTTAAAGCAAAGCATGTTCTTAATTCATGTGATTGTAACTTAGGAATATAGTATTCAATTTGTTCTTTACTACCACCGAACAAGAATGAATTATGACCTAACCCTTGATGTACACCTAATAATGTAACTAAAGATACGTCAAATCTAGCTACAACGTAAGATAAGAAAAATTGGAATAATTGACTCGTCGTTTTAGCACCTTCACGGCCTTCAAATAATAATGGATTTTGGAAATAGTTTAATTTCCCCATATCATCAAAGAAGTCTTCTGGTACAGTAGCGTTTACCCAATGTTCATTAATAGTTGGACGATATTTTTCTTCTAATAAATCATTAAGTTGTTTTAAAAATTTTACTTCACCTTCAGTTAAATCCTTTGAAATATTCAATATATCTTCTGGAAATAATTCTTTTAACATCTCTAATTTTGTTGGCATATCTATGACCTCCATATATTGTTAAAGCGCTTACATTATTATTTAAAAATTTTTCAGACTATGATCAGTCCTCTTTATTATTTAATTTTTTAGCTTTTCTCTTCATCATTTCTTTAACTTCTAATTTATTAGGTTTAGATGTCGCTGTTAAAGGCATCTTAGTAACTGATAAATACATTCTAGGAACTTTGTAACTCGCTAAATGCTCTCTCATATGTTTATCTAACTTTTCTTCAAAATCAGGATCCTTTTCAGTTAGCAATACTGCAGCTGAAACCGATTCTCCAAATTTCTCACTTTCAAATCCAACAACTACACATTGTGCAACAAGTGGATGATCTGAAAGTACTGTTTCTACTTCAGATGGTAGTACATTTTCTCCACCTGTAATAATTAATTCTTTACGACGCTCTACGATAAAGATATCGCCATCTTCGTCTATTCGCGCAAGATCTCCTGTTAAAAAGTAACCATCATGAAAATTCTTGTCAGTCTCTTCTTGTTTATGCCAATAACCTGGCGTTACCTGTTTACCTTTAATTGCTAATTCACCGATTTCTCCTACTTCTACATCATTAAACTTCTCATCAAATAATTTCAAATCAACGTACATTACTGCTTTACCAATACTCATAGGCTTTTTAAGAGAATTAGACGGTGTATTCAGTAATGCAAGCGGTGCTTCAGTTAATCCATAACCATTAATGATATTTAAACCCATGCTCTCAAATTTTTTCTGAACGCCTGGTAATGGTGCTGATCCACCTTGAACAAGAAAATCTATATTATCAAAATTTTTCAGATTAAAGTTCGGTGCAACTAACATCGCATAATACATAGTTGGTATAAGCGATAAGTAATTAGGTTTATATTCAGCCATTAAGTCATTAAGTTGTTCACCCTCAAAGTATCGATGTAATACAAGCGAACCACCAGACATTAACAACGGTAACACTAAATCATTAAGTCCAAATACATGGAACATTGGCAATGAAACAATTGATACGAAATCTGAATTGATTTTATAAGTAAGAACTGTATTAATTCCATTTGCAGTAAATGAATCATATGTGAACATGACACCTTTTGGCATACCAGTCGTACCACTTGTATACATCAATGAAGCTAACTCGTCACCTTCAACATCTACTGTATTGAAAGGTTTGTGATTCTTAGGGTTTACAACTTCATCATATTCTGGTGAATCGATATCCAAATGCAAATAGTCATCCGCAATACCTTCTAAACTACTTAAATGTCGATTGGCATAAAATATTAATTTAACACCAGAATCTTCTATTACACTTTCAATTTCCTTTGAATTAAGTCTCCAGTTCATCGGAAAGTATACTGCACCCATTTTAAATGAAGCGAATAATAAATCTAATAATGCGACATCATTTGGAGCGAATATACCAACAACGTCCCCTTTTTGAACCCCTTGTTCTTGAAGATGATTCGCTAAGTTCTCAGCACGAATATTCAACTCTTGATAACTCCACTTTGTACCTTTTAATGGATCGATAATTGCTGCCTTTTCCTCATCATAATGTGCTCTTGTTTTAATCCAATCGTAATTCATATTAAACTACCCCCTTATTTGTTTGAACCATTGCCTTTAATGTATTGATGTAATCCTCCCCAATTTTCTTGATAAATATTCTGATCTATCACTTTAAGTTCATCAGCAATGATTGGTTGAAATGCTAAGTTTGCTAGTATATCCCGTTCTAAATCTAACCCAGCAGCTATTTCAATCAATTTCAGTCCATCATCAGTTAATTGGAATACAGCACGTTCAGTTACATAATAAATCTCTTGCCCTAATTCTTTAGCATAAGATGCATTGAAGTCCATATTATGCACATTTTCAACAAACTTTTTCGAGTGTCCTTCTTGTTCAATAACTAATTCTTTATTATTGCAAGTAGCCTGACTTCCGACTACCATTGTTCCCGAGAATACAATTTTCTTAACAGTTTGACTTATGTCGATGAATCCCCCACAACCATTCATTCTATCGCCATATTTTGAAACATTGACATTGCCAAACTGATCAACTTCAGCAAAGCTCAAGTAAGCGATGTCTAAACCACCGTTATAAATAAAATCCCATGTCATTTCATGTCGCATTTTAGCATCTAAGTTGTAATTCAAACCAAAGTTTTGACCACTGCCAATCATGCCACCAAATACACCAGTATCTATATTCAGCTGTACAGAGTTTTCTACTTTTTCCTCAACTAATAAATTAGAAAGTTCGTTATTTATGCCAAAACCAATACTTACAACATTTCCTTCATTTAAAAATTGAGCAGCACGTCTTAATATCACTTTTCGAGTACTGAATTTATTAACTGGTTCAGGCATGCTGAGCACTTTGTACTCACCAGATATTGCCGGATTGTAATAATGTTGAATTGTTTGTCTATGAAGTTTCGGGTCATCATTTATAAATACATAATCCACAAGTTCTCCAGGTATAAATACTTCAGTTGGTTTAAAACTGCCATGTTGTACAATTTCTTTAACTTGGACAACCACTTTCCCACCATTTTGATGAGCAGCTAAAGCAACACCGTATCCTTCTCCTAGATGTGCTTCTTGGTGCATATAAATATTCCCCTCGTTATCAGCGTATGTACCACGAAGCAAAGCAACATCAACTTTAGGAAAATCATATTGTAAAAATTCTTCACCATTTATATCTAATAAAGAAACAATATCTTCCTTAGTCATTTCATTCACTTTTCCGCCAGAGTATCTTGGATCCACAGAAGTGTGTAACCCTATTTTAGAAATCATGTTTGGAAACTTATTTGATGAATTTCTATAGTGAGTAGCTAATAGACCTTGTGGAACGAAATATGCTTCTAAATCATTGTCTTTGATTGCCTCAATTGTTTTAGGCGAACCAATAATAATACTCATAATAAGACGTTTAACCATACCTCTACTAACAAAAGAATCTAGATCATATCCATCACCACGATAATCGCTTATATCATTAGCTAACATAAATGTTAAATCATCAATATTTCCAAATTTATCATGGGCATTAACAATATGTTTTAAAACATTAGCTGGTAAATTACTTACCGATAAAGCAGCAAGTACTATGACATCACCAGTTTTAACTATATCTTTTAAATCATCGAACGAAGCAATTTGCATACCATTATCCCCTATCTCTCATTATTACAATCAATCCATAAAAGACCTCCCCAACAAAATGTAAGCCCTTACATATACAAATATAACATAGTGTAAATATAAATTAAAAGTAAAAAGGTATACAACAATATCTTTTTAATAACTAAAAATAAATATTTACAACTAGCACTTAGTACCTCCTCACATACTGTAGATATAATATTTCAAAAAATAATCAAACCCACATGACAAGTGAATTTTTAACTATATAAGTAATGTTAAGGAAATATTTAACTATATTTATATAGTTTTATGAAGTACGCTTAGTTATTTATTACATATCTATTTATGACGATATACTAGATAATAAGGGGAAAATAGTATACTTTTATCAAAAAATTCAAAATAATAATATTTGATAAATTAAATATTATTATTCAATCTCTTCGATTAACTGCCGAGTTAATCTACAACTTACACTATCTCTTAGATTAACTTTCGAGTTAATCTACAACTTACACTATCTCTTAGATTAACTTTCGAGTTAATCTACAACTTACACTATCTCTTCGATTAACTAACGAGTTAATCTATAACTTACCTCATCTCTTCGATTAACTAACGAATTAATCTACAACTTTCCCTATCTCTTCGATTAACTACTGAGTTAATCTACAACTTTCCCTATCTCTTCGATTAACTAACGAGTTAATCTACAACTTACCTCATCTCTTAGATTAATTACCGAGTTAATCTACAACTTACCTCATCTCTTCGATTAACTAACGAATTAATCTACAACTTTCCTCATCTCTTAGATTAATTGCCGAGTTAATCTACAACTTTCCTCATCTCTTAGATTAATTGCCGAGTTAATCTA
>NZ_RXWZ01000092.1:4625-19089 GCF_003970575.1 Mammaliicoccus fleurettii | reverse complement strand
AATATACAAAATTATGATTTTTTAAAACACGATAATAAAAATGACGAAACTGTCATATTATTATATTATTTATCACTTGATATAGTTCTGAATTGCTTTAAAAAGATAAAGAAAAATAGCCGATTGTGTTAGATCACAACCGACTAAAGTGCCTAAGTGTTTTTTAGAGAACTAAATATTGATACTAGAGTCAAACTCTACTGAATTGTTCTCAATAATTTCTTCATTAGATGGGTTTGTTATTGTTAAAACTATTAATATAGTTTTCAAAATTTACTTTAGTATGTGTAATAAATGCTCTTTGTTCATCTGTTAAATCTTCACGTTTTTGTTGTTCTTCTATAATAGAAAATGCTTTTAGAATATCTTGATCATATTCTGACTTTAAATGCTTTCTTTGAAAGTAGTATAACTTCTCTGCATAATTAAGAGACAAGTTTGTAACTTTACTTTATATATGAGAATGATTTTACCAAATAAATAAGAAAAGCAATGTGCACTAGTAAAGTATACATTGCTTTTCTTATTTATGATTACCTACATCTGAATTATCCATTAACATTTATTTGATTTATATGTTTACTCTCTTAAACGAGTTAAGGCAGTCTTGCCATGTTGGCTAAAACTAGATAATAAAGGAAGCCATGCATTTTTCTTTATTATGATACTTTTATTATTGCCAATTCTTTTCATTTGTTGATTGTAATAACTATTTGCTAATATTGGGCCTAGCGCTTTGTCCATATTTTTAATACCGGTAGTTAATCTTGGGAGAGTGATATTCGAAAAATCATTGCTTTTAATATCATTAACAATGTTTGGTTTCAATATAAACGGTCTTGCCATTCCTATAAAGTCCGTATTATTTTGAATAATTACATCTTCCATTGATGCTACAGAGCGAAAGCCACCGGTAACGACAATAGGCGTGCTCACTTCTTTTTTTAATAAGGATGCATAACTAATAAAATAAGGTGCTGCTTCTTTGTCGCTACCAGCCATTTTAGGATCTTCATAGTTACCACCAGATATCTCTATTAAGTCTATCTTTAACTCATTTAGCTTTTTAGCAACGTCAATAAAATCTTCTTTCGAAAATCCTCCAACTTTAAAGTCTTCTGAATTAAGTTTTAAACTTATATTAAAGTCTTCACCTAATTCAGTTCTAATTCCTTCATAAATTTCGACTAATAATCTCATTCTATTTTGACTGGAACCACCATATTTATCCGTTCGTTTGTTTTCTATAGGTGATAGAAATTGATTTACTAAGTAGCCATGCGCTGCATGTATTTGAACACCAGTAAACCCTGCTTCTTGAGCAAGAACAGCACTTGTTATAAATTGCTGAACTATAGCTTTAATTTCCACTTCATGTAATGCTCTTGACTGGTTAAATCCTTTTGCGATTGACCCTTTCATTGCTACACCACTTGGTGAAACAGGTTGCTTAGTCAAAGATTTAGGTGACTGCTTTCCTGGATGATTCAATTGCATCCAAATTTCAGTATCATTTGTTCTTCCTGCTTGTGCCCATTCTTTAAACTTTTCTAAATGTGATGCACTTTCTAAAACCACATTACCTGGTTCACCAATATGATTACTATCCACCATCACATTCCCAGTTACTAAAATACCTGCGCCACCTTGTGCCCATTTTTTATACAAATTAATCAATGTATATGTTGGAACGCCTGTTTTAGAAGCTAACGTCTCGCTCATTGCTGATTTAAAAAACCTATTCTTAATAATATTACCGTTAGGTAATGTTTTTTCTTGAAATAAAACAGACAAATCGTCACTCTCCTATAAATTCATTTACACTTTCACAAAAATCTATTGGTTCTTGGAATAAAGAACCGTGTCCAGCATTTTGGTATATCTTTATCTCTGAATATGAAATTTCATCTGCCAACACAAAGCTATTTTGAGTAGGTACCATCTTGTCATTGTCTCCGTTGACAATGAGTGTAGGCATATCAATATAATTTAAAGACTCTCTATTCGCATTACCCCATTTTTTTATCGCCTTTAATTGTTTGATGTATGGAGATAATGTTATTTTTTTATCTCTATTTATTTTTCTTTCTTTTAACCTTTTAAGATATTCAGTTGCCTTAGTTCTTCCAACATCATCTTGGTTAAAAAATAAATAATACTTAGGATCTTTAGCGTGAAGTATTGCTTTGAAGCTTAATTTATTAGCAATTGGAATGATTTTTTCTATACCTTCTCCACCTCTTGGTCCTGTCCCTACTAAGATAAGCTTATCTATCTTTTCAGAAGCAATTTTTACTAACTCTTGAGCAACCATTCCACCCATCGAAAGCCCTAGTACATTAATGGTATTCAATTGCAGTGCATCTATAAATTCTAAAACGTCTTCTGCCATTTCTTCTATCGTATTAGGAACTTTTCCTTTAGATAATCCGACACCCTTGTTGTCAAATACAATCACTCTATATTTTTCACTTAAAGTATTAATAAGCTTCGGGTCCCAATTTTCCATCGTCGCAGCTAGATGTGTTAGTAATAGTAGTGTTTTATTATTATCTTCTCCTAAAATCCTGTAGGCGAATTGCGTATTTTTGTTAGATGTTACAAATTTATTAGGTACATTTTGATATTGTAATGATTTCATCATTATATATCTCCTAGTGTCTCATCAACTTTTATTAAAACTTTACCATTTGTATGGTGATTAAATGTGTAGTCTAATGCTTTATTGATTTCATTTATTGTAAATATTTGATCATCTACATCTGGGACAATGTGATCGCTTTCGATAATTTTAGTTAGTTCTTCCAGTTGTTCACCATCAGAACGTACAAAAATGAAGCGATAATCTATAGATTTTTGTTTGGATTTTTTATCAAATTTTTTACCTGCAACTGTAAATAGTGTCTTCTTAAACAATGAGAAATTATTTTTTTCTGCAAAATGCTTATTTGGCGCATTAATTAAACTGACTATTGTTCCTCCTGGTTTCATTACAGATAATTCTTTATCAAATTCATTTGCACCTAGCGTATCAATCACATAATCCACATTAGCTAAAGTGTCCCAATAATTTTCGCTTTTATAATCTATATATTGATTTACACCTTTTGCGATAAATTGTTCTCTTAATCTTGGACTACCTGAAACAATTACTTTTAATCCTAAATATTTTGCAATTGGCACAGCCATTTGACCAAAACTGCCCGATCCACCTGGAATAAATAATGTTTTTCCAGATTCTGCTTGTAATTCTTCAGTAATTGCTTGATATGCTGTTAAACCTGTTAATGGTGCCGCTGCTCCTGTTTCAAGATTTAAATTGTTTGGCAGCGTAGAAATAGCATTGGCATCGACTGCAACATATTCTGCAAATGCACCTATTTTATCGATAGGGAGACGACTGTAAATCTCATCTCCTATATGGTAGTCCTTCACCTTATTACCAAGCTTAGTAACAACGCCTGTCAATTCATTTCCCAAAGTTACAGGCATTTTATAATCTTGTATTAATTTTACACTTCCAGTTATAATCAACTTTTCTAAAGGATTAATAGCTGCATATGCAACTTTCACTAATACTTCATTAGGTTTAATTTCCGGAACCTCTATGTCTCTAACCTTTACTTCTAAATTTTTATTATATTTTTCAATTTGTACAGCTTTCATTTAGCCACTCCTCTTTATATTTTAATAATATGTGATATTATTATTGTTATGAAAAAAATAACTCAACGATTAATTATTGATACAGCTCGAAATCTAATTCAAGAAACTCAAAAACCTGAAGTATCTCTTTCTAAAATAGCCTCATCACTCGAAATTACACATGCAGCAATTTATAAGCATTTTAAGAATAAAAAAGAGCTTTGGACTGCTGTATGTGAAGATTGGTTTAATGAGTCTATTATTAAAAATATAGGTATAGATGATAATCAGTATACTGATAAACAATTATGGCTACATGATTATCTTTGGCAATTCGTAAATGCGAAAAAGGAGGCCTATAATAGTAATCCTTTAATGTTTGAACTAAATACTTATTATGTTGAAAAAGATCCTTACGTATTGAAAGAAATTTTAAATCCTTGCTTTATACGTGTTCAAAATAAAATGGATTATAAAACAGACCCTTTATATAAAGTAGAAGCCATTTTTTCAGTATTTTCGACTTTTACCCTTCCAATGTTTAAAGAAACATGGAATCAACCAGACTACAAGCTAAGATTCGAAACCCTTTGGGATTTAATAAAATACAATGTATAAAATAAGCGATGATTAATAATCACCGCTTATTTTATTATTCATTTAAAAATGTATTTACATGGTTCGCAAATCTTACAGGATGTTGAAATAGATGTCCATGTCCCGCGTTAGGATATATAATTAACTGCGCATCCGATATATTTTGACTTAACATAAAACTATTTTCGGTAGGGACCATAATATCATTATCTCCATTAATTACTAATGTAGGATTTTCTATATTATTCAGTTCTTTTTTAGCATTATCAATATCCTCATTCGTCCATTGAGCAATTGCTACTAACTGTGCATCTCTTACTTGTAACGTACTGTCCTTGGTTTTTTGAGAAAAAATTCTCTTTAATGATTGTTTACCCAATTCACGTCCTTTTTCTGTTTCTGGATAAAAAAGAAATAAAAACGTTTCAATCGCATCTTCTTCAGATCCTTCTGATTTATACATCATTTCCTCCATTTTAGGATGTGATGGGCCAATTCCACCGGCAGGACCTGTTCCTGATAATATTAACTTTCTTACTAAATCTGGATGATGAATAGCTAGCGATTGCGCAACCATACCTCCAATTGAAAATCCTAATATATCAACTTGTTGATAACCAAGACCATGTATAAATTTATACGTATCTTCCGCCATTACATTGATAGAATTCGGTGTTTCTCCATTTGTATATCCTACACCCACATTATCAAATAAAATTACTGGGCGTTCTTTAGCAATATTCTCTATCATTAAAGGATCCCAATTATCCATTGTTCCTCTAAAATGGATAATAAAAACAAGAGGTATGCCTTCTTCTTGTCCTAGCTTTTTATATGCAAATTCAGTACTTCCAACTTTTAAATATTCATTTTCAGGCAATTTAAACTGTGCCATAAAATTCCTCCTCGAAGTTACAAAATCATCATTTTGTAACTTCAATTTATCATAACCTTTAAAAAAAATCTATAATTTAAACTTAGAGAGTGTGCAGAAAATGGTGACTAATGGAACTTCGACGTAGTATCTTTATTTATATAGTCATACATGTTTATATAAAAAAATTATTAATTACTAAAGATGATGTATTATATTTACTATCATTCATCATATTCTTATAGAATGATTTTTCTTCATCAGTTCTAGGCATACTTGTCATAGTAGTAATAGCAAAAAATTTACCATTTTATATTTCTACTGCTACACCATGAACTCTATTTTAGAGTATATAAAGTTTTTGAATCTCAACAAAAATAATTAATCGCACCACTTCGGTGGTGCTTTAATATAATAAAAAAGAGGAGAATGTAGAATGAAAAAGTTATTAGTTTTATTATTTGTATCTTTATTAGTATTAGGGGCATGTGGTCAAAAAGAAAAATCAACAAAAGAAGAAAGTACTAAAGAAGCTAAGAAAGAAGTTAAGAAGGACAATCCTAAGAAAGAAAATGCTAGCAAGAAAGAAGATAAGGATAATAAATCTGAACCTAAAACAGAAGAACAATCAACAGAAGATATTAATACTACTGAACAACCTACACAAGAACAATCGCTAACAAAAGAAGAAATGGTTCAAAAGTTTAAAAATGGTGAAAACGTTGATGGCCAAGTAGATGCAGAGGGTAACACTTATGTTCAAGGACAAGGTGGTGGAGATGCAATGGGTTATTACAAACCTGATGGCTCATTCTGTACTGTAGGTGGTTGTGTAAGTCCGGAGTCACAAGAGCAACAAGATGTTCCGAGTGATAATTCATACATTCAAGAAGGTCAAGATTGGAGAAATAATACTGGAACTGGTTTATCATCTGGAGAAATGCAATTAAAACAACAAATACTAGATGGGACATACGAAGGTCAAGATGAAGAAGAAGTATTAGAAGCCATAGAATATTACGAGCAGCAATATGGTCAATAACATTAGTTTTTTAACCGTCTCTATAATCATGATTTTTAGTGAACCGTTATTTTAATAAAAAGTATATTGCGATGGCTAATACACTAATACCAATTGCATAATTTAAAAATGTTCTAATTCTTATCTTTGTTAGATTTGTCATTTTTTTCACCTCGATATACAATAAAGTGAAAGGGGATTAAATCCCCAACCAATATTTTTGTAGTGAAGCAATGGTTGCTATACTTAAGCAGTAATTTCGGAAGGTTCTGCTTTTGGTTTCTGCAATCTTTGCTTCTTTTTCTTTCCTTTCTAAACAGTTCACATTAACTAATAACATTAATGATAATAATTTATTCTCTTTATACGCAAGGAATACAAATAAAAGATAAAATATAAACAGTAATATTAGATTTACTAGAATCAGTATTATTTATTTCACTTTTAGCAAAAATAGATTAACCTTTCTTATAAAGTTTTTTAACAGCTATACAAGAAGTAGACTTCACACCAAATACATATGCTGCTCCTTTAGCTCTAAGTCTATAAGCTTTTCTGTATTTTTTATTTTTAGCAATACTTAATGCAGATAAAACAAATGGATAATCACATTTGCATTTTCCCCATCCATGTTTCGCATAGCATTCATCATGTTTCTTGCACGCAGCGTCTAACCTATCTTTAGGTTTTCCACCTAGATTTCCTTTACCACAATATCTACCATGATACATAGGAAATGTTTTTGGCGTGTATTTCTCTTGGTTATCAAAAGCATTATAACTTAATGATATTTCTTTAACTAATAATTTTTCATCAGCAGTCAAATTATCTTTCAACATTAACGAATCATTTGGATATTTATGACCAAAATAATTTTGATTTATGTATTTTTCATATTTACCCATTTCATTTATATCTTCTATCTCTTCATTATAAAGATTTTGGTCTTTGAGTATTTTATCATTACTTACGTCTGTTTCTTCAGCATGAACACTTTCAATAGTATGTGAAATGGATATTAAAACTGCTAAAGTAATAGCCAATATTTTATTAAGTATTTTCATATGCATTCCCCTTATCGATTAAATTACAAAAAATAAAAGAAAAATTATAAAGGGTATTAAAAACAAAATGTTTGCAATATTTACCACAAACCATATTACACCTGTATATCTAACTTTTTTTATTTTTGAAAAAACAAATACTAGAGATATCACACCAGCTATTACAGAAGTGATTCCAAAAAATATTAAGAGATCTGCAAAGTCATTTTTGTTTAAGTAAATATAAAATACACCAACTATAAAGACTAAATAGTTAATGATATTTACTGTATAAATTGTTTTAAGCATTATTGTAGTAACCTCCTTTTTTTGCATTATATAGCAATTATCCAAAATATGTAAATAATCAATAATAAATAATTTGATTTTTCACACCATAAACAGCATTACGAGGTGTTCTAAAACCCCCAAAACCTATTAAAAATATAGTTAGGTAAATCCCAACACTGCGCACCATATCCTGAACCAGGTAAATCAACACGTTTACCAATTTGATTAACAGCCCAATCTGCTACTTGTGAGGCTGTGGGTATACCATTTGATGGTAGTGACATTTACTCACCTCTTATTCCACCTTAACACCTCGCATCATTCTAATTAGACAACATTTATATATTGTGTTAATTTATATATAGAAAAAGAGTGACACACTTATTGTGTATCACCCTAGTTAGCCCGTTAAAAAGACGGTGGCCATGTTAAAAAATGATTAAATAACCATCTTACTCGCCAAAGTAAACCACTCCCGTCAAGGTGGACAACTTAAAAACAAAAACTTTAATTAAGATACGTTCCGATATTCATTTGGTGTTAATCCATCAAATTTTGGAACGTATCTTTTATTCATATAAAAATCTATATATTTGCTGATTCCTGTTTCAAGATCTTCGTATGTACGGAATTGATTTCTATAGTAATATTCTGATTTCAACGTGCCCCAAAAAGCTTCTATCGGTTGGTTATCTAAACAACTTCCTGCTTTTGACATGCTAATTTTCACATTATTTGTATCTAAATATTTCTTGTAATGCTTAGAAGTATATTGAAAACCTCGATCACTATGTATAACTGTATTAGATACATCGTTATTTTGTAAGGCTAATCTTAATGTGTCCATAACGAGTTTTAAATCATTACGTTTACTTACTTTATAAGCCACTATACTTAAATCGTACCGATCAATTATAGCGCTAATATACGCTTTTTGACCTTTTCCATAATTTAAATAACTAATATCAGTAAACCATTTTTGATTAGGCTTTTTAGCTTCAAAGATTCTATTTAATATATTTTCAGCTGTAAAATGTGGTTTGACTCTAATCCAATTAGGACGCTTTTTCCTGATTTGTGCTTGTAAACCAAGAATTCTCATAATCCTTCTAATACATTTTATATTAATATTTAGATTACATTCTCTTCTTAAAGCATAGTGTATTCTTACTACACCGAAGCTTTCTTTTGATTCCTCAAATATACGTTTAATTTCTTTCGCAATTAACTTAGAACGTTTTTCATTATTTGAAACTTCTTTATTACACCACTTATAATAGCCACTACGGCTCACTTCTAGACGCTGACATAACATTTTGATACTATAATTTCGTTCTCTATTGAGCTCAAATATCATTTGATATAAATGTTCTTTATGACCTAGTGAAAATGATTGTTTCGATACTTGAACTCTTGCCACTTTTTTACGATCGCTTTATCCATTTCTAAGTATTCTATTCTTGTTTTTAACTTTTTGTTTTCTAATTTTATTAGTTCTATTTCTGATAATTCTTGCTGCTTGTTTTTCCCACGTTTATCTTTTAATCCATCTATACCATTCTCTTTATACTTCCTAACCCAGTTATATATTTGTTGGTAAGAAACACCATATTCCTCGGAAGCTTCTTGATAGTTATAATTTTTAGCTATAGTATTTTCAGTGATTTCAATACGTTCAGATAAAGTTGTTTTTCTCGATTTGCTCATAGTGGAAAATCCTTTCCCTGTGTGCTTGTTAGATTTTCCTTTATTATAATTCTTTACCCAAAACTTTAAAACTGCTATAGAACTAATGTCATACTTTTTCACAACTTTATATGGTGGAATATTTTTCTCTAAAATATCTTCTATTGCCATTGCTTTTAGTTCAGAAGTATATTTAGTTCTTTTACCAAACGGTTTTAGTCCTTCTTCACCATATGCTTTATATCTTCTTACCCATTCTTGTAATGTAGCACTAGAAACCCCATGGGTTTTTGCTGCACTGTATCTTGTTAGATTACCACCAATTATATCTTCTACTAATTTAATACGTTCTTCTAAAGGCATTTTATTTATAGTCATAAAAATACACTCCTCTAATATAGTCCACTTTTTATATTTAAAGTGTCTGCTTTTAGGGGAGTGTATCACTTTAGCAGGTTTTGATGGTTATTTTTTATAATTCTATCAACAAAGCTACCGTCTTTTTAACGGGCTCGTGAGGGCGAGGCATGTAAGTGCATCTTCCTTTTTATATTATAAAATTATCATAATTTATATTCGTTGTCTAATCATAGTAGATTTCATTGATTTACCTTTGATATGCTTATATGTAAATTAAGTTGGAGGGGAAGACCATGGAGAGAAATATGCTTATACCAGCAGTTTATATGATTATAGAAAAAGATGGGGAATGCTTGTTTTTGAGAAGATATCTTACAGGTTATGAGGATGGTAAACTTTCATTACCTGCTGGTCATATAGAAAAAAACGAAACACCATATGAAGCAGC
Organism: Mammaliicoccus fleurettii; assembly: GCF_003970575.1. Lineage (GTDB taxonomy): Bacteria > Bacillota > Bacilli > Staphylococcales > Staphylococcaceae > Mammaliicoccus > Mammaliicoccus fleurettii. Next base: position 9,124 of record NZ_RXWZ01000092.1, on the reverse strand, counting down.
TATAAGAGAAGCTAATGAAGAGTTGAATATAATTATTGATCCTCAATCAATTGAAATACAGCATGTTTGCTATAGATATAAAGTCAATCGGATAGACTATTATGTAAAAGTCAATGATTGGACAGGTGCACTAAGGAATAATGAACCGAATAAATGTTCAGAACTTATTTGGTTAACAGAACCTAACTATGAGGTCATTCCAATAGTAAAAGATAGTATTTTAAATATACGAAAAGGTATTATGTTCAGTGAGTCTTTAGATTGAAACCTCTATGTTTATTGTGATGTGATTAATCGACCTTATCTAAATGATGCCCATGTCATAAACCTAATAAACCAAATGTTATAATATATTAGAAATAGATGTAACGATAGGTAACTAATTGTTGCATTTGGTAGTATATCTTAGTAAATAAGATATGTTATTGAGGAGGGAATCACTATGGATGTTATTTGGTCGAAGGACAATAAATTAGAAAAAATAAAATGGTTAGAAGACGAAAATAGTATAAACGATATGTCCTCACTGCAAATCCAGAAATTTTTATTTTTTTCTGAAATGTTTAATAGAGAAACCAACCAAAATTATGATTTATATAAGTTAAAAGCTTATAAAAAAGGTCCAGTTTTTAGTGATGTGTATGGTGACTACACATACAGAAAAGATAAACTATTAGAAGAGGTAAGTAAAAAAGATATTAGTTTTTCTGAACAAGAAATCGAAAATATGAGAAGAGCCAAAATCTTAACATTAATTCATAATGATCAAGACTTATCTAATTTAACTCATAAATTCGATTTATGGAAATCAAAAGAAGAACGACTTCATTCTGGAGAAAGAGAAATAAAAATTCACGAAAATGATATTACATTACATGATTCAAAGTTGTTTAATCAATTATATAATTATGTAGATACTTTAAAAGAATATAAAATAGTCAAAGTTAATTATAAAGTGTTTTTATTTAAAGAGAAGAAAAAGGATTTATTAGAAGATCCTATGTTAGAAACGCTAGAAAAAATTAGTGAAGATTCATCGTTAATAAATCCAGTGTATGTAGACATTGAGGATGGTGTATTGGTAGTTGATTAATGCAAGAAAGGTGAATTGTTATATAGCTCTCAATCCTTGTGGTTGAGGGCTTTTTATTTTTTGCCCCAGTATTGCCTCATCAGAGAAACAAGTCATTATCAAACTATAGTGTATAATGTAATTTAATGTGTACTTATAGAGTTCGATTAGTTTATAATCAAATTAATCATGTTAAATACATTTAAGGGGGAAAATGAATGAAAAAATTAATTGTTTTATTCTTTTCATCAATGTTAGTGCTAGCGGCATGTGGTCAGAAAGAAGATAGTTCATCTAATGATAATAATGAAGAGAATAAGCAAGATAACAAGCAAAAGGAAGATTATAAAAAAGAAAATGCTAATAAGTCGGCATCTAATACTGAAGAACAATCAACAGAAGAAGTTACGACTGATGAACAACAGTCGTCAGAAGAAGAAAATAAAAATTTGAATTATAAAAATGTTACTGATAGAGATACGTTAGTTAAAATATTATATGGTGACTACAATGAAGAACAAAAAGTTATTGCATACAATAGCGCAGTGAGTAATGATGTTATACCACAAGGAAATGTATTAGAGGGACCTGCAAGTGCTGCATATGAAAGTTCGTTAAGAGTGGAAAGTGGTGAAGAAAAATCTATTTACGATGAATTACCTGATGATAATGAACCTTCTGATGAAATAGTTGATAGATCGAATGTTATGGATTATGTTGAGGATTACGAAGGTGAAACTTTGGATACTGATTCTTACACATTTAAAGAACCTGAGCATAGAGATGATGGTAGTTGGGGATTTGCTTACTATACTAAAGATGGTGAACTTGCAGGTTCTTACATTGTGGACGAGTATGGTATGGTTAGTAAATTTGATGAAGATGGAATTGAAGAATAAAAAAAACCTCACTTAGCGTGAGGTTTTTTTGTCTATGTTGGTGAATATATAGTAATTTGCATTTTCAACTAATTATTCTACAAATGAACCTTCTCTGTTGAATAATAATATCCTTCTTTTTTGGGATGGATAAATATAGCCATAATGATCAGAATACCTATTTTACCTATTATCATTAAAAGGATTAGTACGATTTTAGATATTGTTGTTAAATCTGCTGTAATACCTGTTGATAGTCCGACTGTACCGAATGCTGATATTGTTTCAAATAAAATTTGTGACATGCTGAATTTTGGGTTTTGAATCGATATGATAAATGTTGTGATTAATACTAAAATACTTGATAAAAAGCCAATTGTGATTGCTTTATTAATTTGTTCGTTGATAATACTTTTCTTAAATATGTGAGGATGTTTTTGGCTTTTTAATTGTGAGTATATATATACTAATATTATTGTAAAGGTCGTGACTTTTATTCCGCCACCTGTGCTCATGGGACCTGCACCTATGAACATCAACATATCGAATATTAAAAGGGTGGAATCATGTAATTGTCCAATATCTACAGTATTAAAACCAGCTGTTCGTGTTGAAACGGATTGAAATACTGATTTATATATTTGTACAATCCAGTTATCGTTTTTTAATGTATTATTTAATTCTAATAACCAAAATGATAGGGATCCGATAAAAATTAATATTCCTGTAGTAGTTAGCACGATTTTTGAATGTAATTTTAATTTAGTTATTCTTTTTGATTGCCATAAATCTAATATAACGATATATCCAATGCCTCCTATGATGATTAACAATGGAACGATAACGTTTACTATTAAATTATCGCTATATGGAATCAGACTTTTAGAAAATAGTGAGAATCCTGCATTATTAAATGATGAAATTGATGTGAATATGCTAATGAATCCACCTTTTGCTATGCCGTGGTCAGGGATAAATACTGCGGATAATATGATTGCACCAATTAATTCTACTATTAAACTAAAAATGACTAATCGCATCGTTATTTTTAAGAGACCAGAATCATTATCCTCGCTCCATGTATATAATAATAATTCTCTGTTTTTAAAAGAGATATTTTTTCTTGTTAAAATCAATATAAAAATGGTTAATGTAACAATACCTAAGCCGCCTATTTGTATTAATAATAAGATAACTAGATAACCTAAATCATTGAATTGGCTAGGTATATCCACTGTTGAAAGTCCGGTTACTGTAAAAGCACTTGTAGCAACAAAGAAAGCATCTATAAAGTGGATAGATTTTCTTCCTGTTATCGGTAAATAAAGCAATATGGAGCCAACAATTGTAGTAGTCAAAAAGAGTGTAAGATAAAGTATCGTTAATTTAGATATAGTGTTCATGTTATATCACCTTTTATATGAGATAAATTGATATTAATCCTATATAACAAGAAAGGCAATTATAAAGTTGAAATTATTAAATCGATCAAACAAAAAATCTCTCAATCATTACGGTTGAGAGATTTTCTTACTTATTATATTTGTTGAAAATTTATATTTTTTCATCTGAAAAACATTTCACTTAAAAATTTTAATATAGCAAATAGGCTTAATAGTACACCAAACGAAAATAGAAAAATATTGAAAATACTTTTTCCTTCCCATATTATTACTAGCAATCCTACTATGGTTATTATAATGCCACATAATAAGTACATATTTCCTCCGATTGTTTCTTCTAAATATTTCAAATTTATTTATTATTAATATTTTATCATAAGTATTAGAAAATTTTTATATGAAAGAATTGTGATCTAAAGATAAGATGATATTTTAGATGCGACTTGCTACAGCAGGTTGCCCTTATTGCACAATTATAATACTATTGTTTTATAATTGTTATTACATAAATTTGATAATATAAAGGGTGATCGAATGGTTCGTTTATTTATTGGGATTGTTGTTATATTTAATGCTTTGTTAGTAATACTTGGTGTTAGTTTTGATATATATACTTCAAATTTAGGGGTTAGAGATGTTTTTTATGATTCTTTAATGGGTAAATTTAGACATCAGAATAAAGCAGGTACTACAATTGGTCTTGGCATGTCCTATTTATCACTGATATCTTTATTTCTTATTGTTTCCATCAAAAATTGGAATAAAGGGATGAAAATTGGTATACCTTCATTAATTTTCTTTTTAGTTACGATGATATTTGTTTTTATTCAAATGTTAAGAGGGCTGAAATTTGTAATTGAATTTATTTTTACTAGAATGATTATCTAATCTGTGGAGGCATTTATGAGAAAAAAATATAAGAAGAATAAAGAGAACAAATTTAGTTTTTGGGATTTTTTTGAAGGATTCTTTTTGATTTGGGATTTGATTAAAGGTGCAGTTTTTATTATTCCAAGGATGTTTGGATGGGCTATAAAATTACTTTTTAAAATATTTGATTAAAAACATCGTAAAGGTGTTTTTATTTTTTTGCACATAGATTGTAAATATAATCCTTTTTTATTAAATTAAGCGATATTTTAAAAT
>NZ_RXWZ01000092.1:0-4615 GCF_003970575.1 Mammaliicoccus fleurettii | reverse complement strand
GTATTATTAAAATAATGATGACTTAATTAGGAGAGAAAATAATGAAAAAGGGTTTGTTATGGTTTGTAAGTATTATTATCGTGATGATTATCATAGGTGGTTGCAGTGAAGATAATACGGAAAATGACCAAGTTAGTAAAGAAAATGAAAAGTTAAAAAGTGAACAGAAAAAATTAGAAGAAACAAATAAACGTCTTGAAGATAAAGTGAAAAAATCTGAAGAGAAAAATGAATCAGATAAGAAAGAACAAGTTAAAGAAGAGGAAACAGTAGAAAGTTCAGAAGAGAAAGTTGAAGTAGAACAAACTGAAAGTACTTCTACTGATATAAAGAAAGAAGAACAAAAGTCATATACGCCAGGTACAACTGATAGAATACCAGTTGAGCTTGCATCAACAGTTGATGGGGATACGGCTAAGTTTATTTATAATGGCAGCAAAGAATCATTTAGATTTTTGTTAATTGATACACCTGAAACGAAGCATCCTCGAATCGGGAAACAACCTTTTGGGCAAGAAGCTTCAGATAGAACGAAAGAATTACTCACTAATGCAAATAAAATTGAAGTCGAATTTGATGTAGGTGGCGAGCAAGATAAGTATCAACGATATTTAGCATACATATATGTTGATGGCGAAATGGTTAATGAAATATTAGTTAAAGAAGGTTTAGCAAAAGTAGCATACGTTTATCCACCTAGTACACGTTATTTAAATCAATTAGAAAGTGCACAAGAAATAGCAAAAGAACAAAAATTAGGTGTTTGGAGTCTTGGAAGTGCGTTTGAAGAAGATCATTCTTCTGAACAATCAACATCAAGTACATCAGATGTTCAAAGCGAACCTGAGACAACGACGGAAACACCAAGTGTAGAAAGTAATAGTGGTAGTGAATCTTATCCAAACTGTACAGCACTTAGAGAAGTATATCCAAACGGCGTACCAAGCACGCATCCAGCATATGACTCGAAACATGATAGAGACAGCGATAACTTTGCATGTGAAGCAAGTTAATAAATAAACACCCTCAAGAGCCTGAGATAAATTAATTATCTCAGGCTCTAATCATTGTATTGGTATTATATTTATTAACTATTTGGAGTTCATGTTATTTCGTGAACTGTAATTTTATAAATGGTACAATTGATTTTAAATCATTTTATAGAGAGGTCATGATTATGACAAATTTATATTTTTTAAGACACGGTGAAACGGACTGGAATGTAATGGGGAGGATTCAAGGTAGGACTGATATTCCGCTTAATTCTAATGGTGTTCGTCAAGCTAAAGAGAGTAGTGAATTTTTAACGAATTTAAATATAGATTACATTGTAACGAGTCCATTAAAAAGGGCGCAAGATACAGCGAAAATTGTTCAAGAGAAGGTTAATGTAGATTTAATTGTAATGGAAGAGTTTATAGAATTATCTTTCGGTGATGCTGAAGGTATGACGTTAGACGAACGTTTAAAATTATATCCTGATCGCGTTTATCCAAATCAAGAAGAAGAATATAGTTTTAAAACACGATTCTCTAAAGGGTTAGATATAGTACAAAATAAATATAGAAATAAAAACGTACTTATTGTATCTCATGGAGCGCTTATTAATGCGATCTTGTATCATTATTCTCATGGAGAAATTGGTACAGGGAAGATTAAACTTACAAATGGTGGGATTACATCACTTGAAATGACTGATGAGAAAGTAGAGATTCTTGAATATAATAAAATAAATCATTTATCTCAATATAATCGAATAGGTGAAATCTAGGAGTGTGACATCATGAAAATCAGAATGTTTGAAACAAAAGATGCCGAAGAAGTATGTGACTTGATCATACATACGTTGAGAACGACAAATATCAAAGATGAATCTATTGAAGAAATAGAGAAGGTAGTTAGGACGATTACACCTGAATCTATAATAGAAAGAGCGAGCTTCACGAATTTTTATTTATTTGAAGATAATTTTAAAATTATAGCAACTGGAGCTATTGGTCCGTATTGGGGTAGTGAAACTGAAAGTAGTTTATTTACGATTTTTGTTTCTCCACAATATCAAGGGAGAGGTATTGGCAAATTAATTATTGAAACACTAGAAAATGATTATTACTTTAAAAGTGCAAAGCGTATTGAAATACCCGCTTCTGTAACTGCAGTTCAGTTTTACAGAAAGTATGGATATGATTTCAAAGATGGTATTAAAGAAAAAGACGACGAAGGTATCCATAGAATGGAGAAGTTTAGGTAATATTGTTTGTTAAGATATATTTACTTAATGAATAAATCACAAAGTAAATAATACCCGCTCTTTTAATAATTAAGAGTGGGTATTATTTTTATTATATTGACCATTTAATTAAAACAGATGAATAAGTTAATCCTCCACCAAATCCTACTAGCATTAGAAGATCATCTTTTTTAATCTTGTTTTCTGAAATTGCTAGGTTAATGGATAATGGTATTGTTGCTGAAGAAGTATTTCCATAGTGTGCAAGACTCATTAAAGTTTGGTCTTTTTGAATTTTAGACTTTTCACAAATAGATTCAATCATTCTAGCATTTGCGCTATGAGGTACAAACCAATCTAAATCATCTATTGTATAACTAGATTTATCGAGTGTATTACTTACAATTTTAGGGACCGTACTAACAGCCCATTTATAAACGCCTCTTCCGTTCTGAACAACGAAACCGGGATTTTCCAATTCTTCGTTAAACATTTCTTTAGATAATTCTGAGCAATATAAATTACCACCTTTATTACCATCAGAACCAAAACTACTCGTAATAAAACTTGGATCATCTTCGGAATATTCAACTAAAAATGCACCAGCGCCATCGCCAAATAATATGCATGTGTTTCTATCCGTATAATCAGTTATTTTTGATAATGTTTCAGAACCTATGACTAAAATCTTTTTATTTTGACCTGAAGTTATAAGTCCATTTGCTATATTTAAACCATATGTAAAACCTGCACAAGCAGCATTAATATCTATTGCACCAGTATTCTCAAGTCCTAATTTAGCTTGAATATATGACGCAACACTTGGTGTTTTGTAATCAGGTGTTAATGTTGCGTTGATAATCATATCCACATCACTTAAATCAATATTATAATTTTGTTGTAAATCTAGTACTGCTTTATAACTTAAATCACTGGTATATTCATTATCTTTGGCAATTCGACGTTCTATAATTCCTGTTCTTTGTTGTATCCATTCATCTGATGTGTCTACAATTTTTTCGAAATCTTGATTGTTCATTGCTTTTTCAGGAACATAAGCATCTTGAGCTGTTATTTTTGCGTAAGAAATCACTTTTATCACCTTATTTATCTCTATATTTAGTACCTAGTACTATTATTACATAATTATACTAAGTATTAAATACGTGAATATATTTAATTATAAGTTTTATGTGTATAATAATCTGTTCTCGGGTAATAGAAGTAAAGTAGGTTAATAACCAAATAAAAGCTATGTATGAGGAGTTGATATAGATGGGTAATGTGGTAAAACGTATTCTAAGATATGTAGGTACAGCGCTTATATTTAGATTTATTCGTAAATTATTTAACAAAGGTACGAATAAAGGTTAATTAATGATAAGAATTATTAAACTTTTTTGAAAGTATTGTAAATTCAATGTTTACTTATACAATACGCCGGGTATTTAATGAGTACAAAGCTATTTACCTAGAGTGGTTTTGAAAATATTTATTCGTATATATGTAAATTAATAAACACATCATAGTTTTACTGTGATGTGTTGGACTGTCAGCAGAGGAGACTTTGTTGACAGTTTTTTTGTATAGGATTTCTGATTTTAATATATTATAAGTAGTGTTGTAAGGGACAAAATTCTGAGAAATGTCCGTAAGAGGTAGTGTAAGGGACATAATTCCGAGAAATGTCCGTAAGAGGTGCTGTTAGAGACAAAATTCTGAGAAATGTCCGTAAGAGCTGTTGTAAGGGACATAATTCTGAGAAATGTCCGTAAGACTAGTATCTAAGGAGCACAATTTGGAATTCTGCCAGTAAGAACAGTCTAAGGAGCACAATTCAGAATTCTGCCAGTAAGCGCAGTCTAAGCAGTGCAATCTAAGCATCAAACGACATATGAACTTCCAGCGACACAATCAAGTCCATTCCCACAAAGTTCATTTTCTCCATACACAAAAAAGAGCCGAGACAATTAAATGTCTCGGCTCTTAAAGCAATTTATTTTCTGATTGCTTTTAAAATAAATGAAAGTACTAAGATTAAGATGATTGAACCGATTAATGCTGGAATAATTGCAATTCCACCAAATACTGGTCCCATATCTCCTAATAATGATCCACCAATTGCTGAACCGATAATACCTGCAATAATGTTACCAATAATTCCACCTGGAACATCTTTACCTAAAATAACTCCTGCAAGCCAGCCGATTAAACCGCCGACGATTAACATTAATATAAAGCCCATAATAATTACCTGAACTGTACCCTGTCAAGTAGACAACTAAATAATAAAAATGGCCGAATTCATAGCTAAGCTATGGATTCGGCCATTTTTAATGTAATTCTATTAGTATTATAAAAATGGATATACTTAGTTAATTCATT
>NZ_RXWZ01000091.1 GCF_003970575.1 Mammaliicoccus fleurettii | reverse complement strand
TTAAGTCGACAGTTAATCGAAGAGTTTAGCCAAGTTGTAGATTAAGTCAGGAGTTAATCTAAGAGTTTGGTCAAGTTGTAGATTAAGTCGACAGTTAATCGAAGACATACCCAAAATCAACACCATACAACGAAAAAATTCTGGGACATAAATGATTTTCATAAAAAATAAGAGCAGAAATTCATTATTAAAATGAATTTCTGCTCTTATTAAATTTTTAGGACATTTAAGATATAACCTTATTCTATATAATATCTCTTCATTAACTCAGCTACTGTTTCATCTTTTGCGCCTTCTGGATGCGTGCCACACCAAAGATTCATATAGTCTGGATTTTCTAATTTTTTAGACTGCCCTCTCATTGGTTGTGTTAATTTATTTTGAATTGGATATGAGCAGATGCTTTCTTTAAATTGTTCCATATACTTTATATAAGTATTGTTTATACCATTTGCATAACGACCACTAAAGGTATTCGTCAAAGTTATTTCTTCAGACTTTGCTTTTAAAATACTTTCTTTATGAATATTTGGCGCACCACTTTCTTTTGTAGTTAAGAATGCTGTTCCAAGTTGTACGGCTGCCGCACCTTTTTCAATATAATATTTAGCCTGTTCAGGTGTTGTAATTCCTCCTGCTACTACTAGCGGCAAATTCACTTTGTTGTAAGTTTGATTGAATAATTCTTCCAACGTTAATCGGACATAAGGGAGTTCTTGTTTAAACGAACCTCTATGACCACCCGCTTCACTTCCTTGTAATACTATTGCGTCTACACCTATATCTTCTAGAGCTTTTACTTCTTCAAAGTTGGTTCCTGTACCTATCACGATTATATGATGCTGATGTAATTTTTGAACAAGATTTTGTGAAGGTTTCCCAAAAGTAAAACTAACAATTTCTACATTTTTCTCAATAATTATGTCTATCATTTCATCAAAATTGTCCTCTATTGAAACTTCATTCACTCGTTCGTAGTTTAATTTTTCTGCTATAGGTTTCAATAGATTATTCATATTATCTATTTTTTCTTGATTTATTTCAGGAAATTCTGGCACGAATAAATTTACACCAAATGGATTTTGTGTCATTTCCCTAATTTGATCAATATCTTTGGCAAGTGTTTCTGGTGTCATATAGCCTGCACCAATTTGTCCAAGCCCTCCTTCATTGCTAACAGCAGCAACTAAATTAGGTGTCGTCACTCCACCAGCCATTCCTGCTAAAAATATTGGTTTAGTTATTTGTAAACGCGACAATACTGTATTCGTTTCCATTTTCAAAACCTCCAAAATAAATTTTGAACCGTAAGCTAATTATTTTGTTTTTCCTAATAATTAGTGCATTATAATGACATCATACTAAAAGGAGAACTAAAATGACACACTCAAAACTTTCATTAACTGAAATTATAAATAAAAGAAAATCAGTTAAAGAATTCGATCCAAACTTTAAAATTCCTAGAGAAGAAATGACAGAAATGATAGAACTTGCAACTAAAGCCCCATCTTCAATTAATCTTCAACCTTGGCGCTTCGTTGTAATTGATTCTGAAGAAACGAAACAAAAATTAGACCACCTTGTACAATTCAACCAAAGACAATTACACTCTTCAAGTGCAATTATTCTTGTTCTTGCAGATTTGAAACACGCTGAATATGTAAGTGACATTTATGAGAAAAATGTTGAACTTGGTTATATGGATGAAAACTCTAAAGATTACTTCATTGAAACTATTTCTAATTTAATTAGTAGTGCTGATGAAAGTTACTTTAACGCACAAGGATTAATGGATGCTAACTTAGCTTCAATGCAATTAATGTTGATCGCTACAGACCATGGCTATGATACAAATCCAATTGGTGGATTCGATAAAACAGCTGTACTAGAAGCTTTAAACATTGATACTTCAAGATATGTTCCAGCTCACTTAATCGCAATTGGTAAAGGTGTTAAAGCACCTCATGACTCAAGTAGATTACCTGTAGAAAGCGTACTTGCTTGGAATGACGAAAGTAACGGTACTATCGGTCAATAAATAAATTTATCAAATTTTAATTAAGACACCTACTGTCAATTTAATATTTTGAGGCTGAGATAATTAATTGTCTCAGCCTCATTTTTCATATTGCATTCGACACCATAATCGTGTAAAATTCATGTCTATGAGTTTTATTTTTTTACTTAAAAACTTTACCGCTTTAAAGTATTCATATAGTAAGGGAAGGAATTAAAATGAAAAATTTATCGCAATGGTCATCAAATATTGGCTTTATTTTAGCCAGTGCTGGTTCTGCAATTGGACTAGGTGCAGTTTGGAAGTTTCCATATATGGCTGGTACTTATGGTGGTGGCGCATTTTTATTAATATTTATTATATTTACACTGCTCGTTGGCTTACCTTTACTTTTAAGTGAGTTTGTTTTGGGACGCTATGGTAGAACATATTCAACCAATATCTTCAAAAAAGTATCTGGGAAATCATCATTTAATTTAATAGGATGGCTCGGGAATTTAACAGTATTCGTATTGTTTTCATTCTATAGTGTTATTGGTGGTTGGATTATTCTATATATTATACGTACCTTATTAGATAGCTTTGGATTAACACAATCCCATGATTACGGTAATATTTTTACTGATTACATCTCTAACCCATTATACTCGTTAGCTAGTCAATTCGCTTTTATACTCTTTACTGTCGTTATTGTAAGTAAAGGTGTCGAAAAAGGGATTGAAAAAGCATCAAAAATAATGATGCCACTGTTATTTATATCTTTTGTCATCATTATTATTAGATCAGTAACATTAGACGGTGCAGTTGAAGGTATTCAATATTTCCTACAACCAAAAATTTCAGATTTAAGCTCTGAAGGTATACTATACGCATTAGGACAATCATTCTTCGCTTTATCACTTGGTACATGTGGAATGATGACTTACGCTTCTTATTTAAATCGCAAGACCAATATCGTAAAAAGTGCTAGTGCCATTGTATGGATGAACATTGCAGTATCTATAGCAGCAGGTTTAGCAATATTCCCTGCAATATTTGCTTTCGGTTTAGAACCAAATCAAGGACCAGGATTATTGTTTATTGTTCTTCCTCAAGTATTTGATCAAATGTTTATAGGACAATTATTCTATCTGCTATTTTTAATATTATTCTTGTTTGCAGCAATTACATCTTCAATTTCATTATTAGAATTGAATATATCTAACATTACTAAAAATAATAACGATAATAGAAAAAAATGGTCATATATTATTGGTAGCTTAGTATTTGTATTCGGTATCCCTTCTGCATTATCAAACGGTGTGTTACAAAACTTCACATTTGGTGTTGGAACATTCTTTGATAATATGGATTACCTAGTCGCAAACGTATTAATGCCTATCGGTGCATTAGGTGTTACAATCTTTGTCGGTCATATATTTAATAAAGAGACAATTTTGAAAGAACTTAATATGAGTGATACTAAAAAAGGCAGAATATTCGTCAACGTTTGGTATTTCTTAGTTAAATTTGTTCTTCCAATCATTATCATCGCAGTATTTATCGGGCAATTATTATAAATTATTAAAATAGTGAGGTTGGGACAAAAATACCCATTCTCAAATAAAGAGAGCTTATCCATCATTTTCGGATTAGCTCTCTTTATTTATAAAATTTAATTAATAACCACAAAAAATGATACTGCTCATTTTGTTACAATAATCCTAACCATTAACAAGGAGCTGAAACTAATCACAAATTTTCAGATTTCATAAATAATGACATATTTCTTATTTGTATATAATACTTTCTATAATTAATACAACAAATACTTGAACTTTATCTTAATTACATGTAATGTAATAAGGGAAGTGTGACGGTTGTCTGCCCACAGACAACCCTACCTATAAAACTACTGTCAAACAAAGGATGATTTATACCATGTTAACTAAAGAATTCTCAGCTAAGGTCGGTCTTAGTGAAAAGCAAGTCAGAAAAATCGTACAGCACTTAGAAGATAGAGGATATCAACTTTCTAAGACAGAATACCGTGGAAGAGAAGCAACTGACTTCCAAGAAGAAGATATTGAACTATTCCAAGAAATAGCTGAAAAGGTCAAAGAAACTAACAGTTATGATCAAGCTTTCGAAACGCTTGAACAAGAAAAAGACTTCTTACAAGTTCTAGTTAAAGACGAGCCAGCCAATCAAACACCTGAGCTACAACATTTAATCGAAGAATTAAGATTAGAAGTTCAACATATGCGTAGAGAAAGACAAATGTTAGGAGAAATGTTACAACAAGTACATATCCAACAACAAAAATTGGAACAAACGTTAGCTTTACAAGCTCCTGAACAAACTTCACAAGCTACAGAAACTAAAGTTGGAGCAAGTACAACAGAAAAGGCTAACAGTGCTGAAGAAGTAACAGCAGATAAAGCTACTAAAGAAACTGTTGATAGCAAAGAAGATACTAAATTAAACGAAGATACACCTAATACTGAACTTAAAGAACAAGAGAAACCAACTGTGGCTAAATCAGAAGATAAAGCTTCAGCTGTTAAAACTGAGCCTACAACTACTTCAGACAAGAAAGACGTAGAAAAAGAAGAAGTTAAAGTAGAAAATAAAGAAGTTACTGCTGATAAAAATCAAACTACAAATGATATTGCTAAAAAGGACATTACTAATAAAGATGTTCCTAAAGAAAATAAAGCAGAATCACCAGTTACTCAAGATACAGTAATTAAAGAAGCTGCAAATGATGCTACTAAAGAAGAAAAAGAAGAAACTACATCTTCTCAAGTTGTAACTAATTTAGAAAATAATGAACAAACTGATGAAGAACCAAAGAAAAAAGGATTCTTCCAAAGATTATTCAATATTTAATCCAATAAAAGGGAGTTTGGACATTAATGTTCAAACTCCCTTTTTGTTAAGTTTTTGTAAATTTCCACTATATAATTGTTAAATGCAACTTTACTTTGTTATATTGAAATTTATATTAACTCGTTTAATTAACATTAACAATTGGGAGTGTTTCACATTATGGAAACATTAAATTACGAAGATATTAATACTAAAGCGTTATGGAAACATAACAATCAAGTTGTAAAAATTATAAAAGAAGATTTAGATTTTTACATCAAATTAAACCTTAAAGAAAACAACGATAAATTAGTTGTATTTTCAAATGGCGCGTATGACCCTGCTAAAAGTAATCCACCTGTTTTTATGAGAAGTAAATGGCATGAAGACTTTAATGCAAATTGCTTGTATATAGACGATCGAACGATTCATAACACGCAATTAAGATTAGGTTGGGGTGTAGGTACTAAAGAACGTCATTATCTAAGGGACTATTCTGAGATTGCCAAAACAATTACAGAACAACTCAATATAGAGAATAACAAAGTCGTCTATTGTGGTTCATCTGCAGGTGGATTTATGTCGATGTATCTTGCTACTTTACACAAAGAATCTACTGCAGTTGTAAATAATCCACAATGTTATGTTGATCGATATGACAAAACAAATGTCGAGAAACTATATAAAAACATATTCCCTGATTACTCAAGAGACTACATAAAAAAACAATTTGCAGTTAGAATATCTATTACAAGTCTTTTCAGAATTCAAAAGTACGTACCAAAGATTTACTATATACAGAACAGATTATGTAAGACAGATATGAATAGACACTACACGCCATTCTGTAGTTTTCTAGATAAATATAATATCAATAGTACCAACATTAAATTTATCCTCTATAACAATAAAAAAATGGGTCATAACCCTATATCTCGAGAGTCCACAGTAGATTTTGTTAATCAAGTATTAGAGGACAGAATAGCAATGTCAGGTTTTTAAGTAAAAGTCCTTAGGAATATATCCTGAGGGCTTTTTTTAGGCTTTTGAAAAGAATTTTAAAAATTAATAAAGCACTTTCATTAACTTTTATGTTACCCTATACGAGTACTGTAAAAAACTGATAAACTCTTATAGCAAAGGAACTCATTATGAAATTCACAAAAGAAGAATGGCGAAATACAAATTTTAAATTAGATATGGATACGAGTCATTTAAATTTAGAAGAAATCATCAGTCTAAATGATTACTTAACAAACTCTGAAATTAATGAAGTTTATTTGCCACTCATTAACTTTTTACCTAACAAAGTTAAATTCCATAAAGATTATTCATCGGATATAAACAACAAATTACAGAACAGAAATAATACTACACCATTTATCATCGGTATTTCAGGTGGTGTTTCTGTAGGAAAAAGTACAGTATCAAGACTGCTCTTAAACCTACTTCAAGAGTACAATACAGACTGGAAAGTGGATCTTATCACTACAGATGGTTATATTATGCCTAAACAAGAATTGATTGATAAAGATTTACTTTCTAAAAAAGGCTTCCCTGAAAGTTATGATACTAAAACATTAATCAGTCACTTAAAACAAATAAAAAACAATGAAAGAAATATACCAACTTACACATACTCTCATATCACTTATGATCGACTTAAAGATCAATATCACAACATAGATTGTCCTGACATCCTTATCATAGAAGGCGTGAACATATTCCAAGTAAGCCCACATGAAGAAGAACTTGTAAGTGATTATATCGACTACAAAATATATCTAGACTCAACAATAGAAAATATGAAAAAATGGTATATCAATCGCTTCTTACTCTTGCAAGAAGAAGCCTTCCAGAAGCCAGACTCACATTTCTATAAATATCGAGACATCCCGCAAGACGAAGCCATCACGATAGCAAAAGACCTTTGGGATAATATAAACGAAGTCAATCTGATAAAAAATATTTTACCAACCAAAAACAGATCAGACTTAGTACTCTATAAAAACCACGATCACGTAATTGAGCAGTTGAAGTTTAATAAATTTTAGATGAGAAAATCAAAAATAACCCTCTAGCCTGAGTGCTAGAGGGTTTTACATATATTTTTATTAACCTATTTCTACTATATATCTTTAAAATAAGTTTTAAGAAAAAGCTCTTCAAGTTTCGATTCAATTGTTAATTGTGTTTTTTTACATTGATTTTTAAACTTTAATCTAAAATACAAAGTTTCATACATGTCAGTTATATTCTTTAGAATTCTATAATATTTTACCCCTTCAGAATCTATTTGATTTAATTTAACTTGTATGTCATTTATCCAGTTAATTAGGTCTATATCAGATAACCCTTTTTCTAATAAAGATTCAATTATGAATACTTGTCTCTCATCTTCATTATCAATATATGGTAGAGAATCCTTCGTTAATTTGAAGAGATTATTACTAATTAAATTCATAATCGTAGTGTTATGCGTATTTAAATAAAAGTCAGATTCTATACAAATAGAAATTAAGTCTGATCCATGCGCAATGCTATGTGCCCACCCTTTATTAAGTATATAACCTCTAATATCTTGCTCTTTTTCATAATAAAAAATCGCTGCATTAAAAATTTTATTGTAAATACCTTTTTCAAAATGTTTATTTTTTATATCATTTTCTACTATAGAGGCAAGTATTAAAGAGCTAAAGCTTCTTAAAAATACACTATCAGAATCGTTATTCCCTAAATCTATATTTAAATTTTTTAAACTTCTATACAATATTTTCTCAACTTGAATATCAGTTAATTTATTATTTAAAATCAATAAACAAATAGTTTCTGTAGTCTTTTCACGAATATCAGAGTCTACATTACCTATATTGCTCATTAATTCAGTTAACATCGAATCTGGAATATTCTCATGAATTAAATTATTTTCAAATAAATTTAATACTTCTTTTATATTCATTCCCATCCCACCTGACAAAGTAATTATATATTAGTATAAATCAAATAGGAATTAAATTACAATTTCATTTATAAATGTTTGTTATACGTTATATATTATTGTTCTTTGCTATACGCTAATTTTAGACACACTCACATATATTCAAAACCTTTTAATATCAATAGTTATAAAGGGTTAGTCTAAAAGTTGTAAGATATAATATTTACCTTTGACCTGCCATAATGATTCGTTAAGTCGGCTTATGACATCATTAGTAATGTGATTTTAAATCGCCTTAAAACTTGTTCAAAGTTATCTAACAATATTATATGATTAAATTGAGTATGGATTGTATTGTTGAGATAATATAATTTGTTTTAAATAATTAATACACTTAAGAACAAATAGTTAACAGTTAAGG
>NZ_RXWZ01000090.1 GCF_003970575.1 Mammaliicoccus fleurettii | reverse complement strand
TTAACACCTTATTAAAAAAAATAAAATCATAAGGTCTATTTTAGTATGCCATTTTTTAATACTAGTACTTGACTAATCGTAGGAAAGAGGCAGGGACATAAATAATTTTTAAAAAAATGAGATGAGACGTAGATTAATTAGTGAGTTAAGCGAAGAGTTTGGACAAGTTGTAGATTAAATCTGGAGTTAAGCGAAGAGTTTGATCAAGTTGTAGATTAAGTAGGAAGTTAAGCGAAGAGTTTGACCAGGTTGTAGATTAAGTAGGAAGTTAAGCGAAGAGTTTGGACAAGTTGTAGATTAATTCGGCAGTTAAGCGAAGAGTTCGGCTAAGTTGTAGATTAAGTAGGCAGTTAATCGAAGAGTTTGGACAAGTTGTAGATTAATTCGGCAGTTAAGCGAAGAGTTTGACCAAGTTGTAGATTAAGTCCGCAGTTAA
>NZ_RXWZ01000089.1 GCF_003970575.1 Mammaliicoccus fleurettii | reverse complement strand
ACATTACATCAGTCTTGTTTTATTTAGAAATTCATAAAGCTTATAAAAAAATGAAGTTAAATCATGATACGTTATTACAGAAATTCGATTTATCTGAATCTAACATTCACAATCATGATGTTATTGTCTTATGAAAAAAATATGACGTTAGCTCCATCAAAATTATCTGAGAAAATAGGTAGTAAGAAATCTACTAGAACGGGAGTTTTAAAAGGTTTAGAAAAAAATGGGTTAGTTAAAAGAGTAGCTTTATCTAATGATAAGAGAACAAATTATGTTCAATTAACTGATCTTGGTTTGATGAAATTAAAAGAATTTTTACCTTATAACTATGAAGTTGTTTCAAAAGTTTTCGGAGTTTTTAATGAAGAAGAAAAAGCACATTCAATTACTGCAATTTGGAATTTTGAAAAACAAAATTATTACTTAAAAGATTTGAAACGTTAGCTTAAAGGCTAGCGTTTTTTTATGTCTTTTTGCCCCTGCGGGAACTATAGCTTTCAACCGGCATGGTTGACCATTTTTTATGTTAACTTTTAAGTTTGCATGTAACTGGGCAGTGTCTTAAAAATCGACACTGGGTATTTTAAAAAATGATGTCTGGATTATCTGCGAAATAAAAATCATAAAGTTTAAGAAATTCAAAATCAGTATCTGGGATATTTTGTTCTTTCATGATTTTGATTACTTTTTGAATTCGCTGGTCGTTAGGAATGTTACATAGTTCAGCAATTTCTTTTGAGGTTTTATCAAATACTGAAAAAGTGAAAGTGAAGTTAATTGTCATAAAAAACACCTCTTATTTGGCTCATATTTGCGTTTTAAGAAACAAAGAAGGTTATACAGGTAATAAAACTATATATTTTTAAAGTTCGCTCTAAATACCCCTTTAAAATGCAAATAAAGATATTTGATTATCACACGCCGATTTTGTTTTTAGCACGACACCTTTTTGGGTGTGTAAGTGCGCCCTTGGATATACAAATAAAAGCTACCTCAAAATTGAGATAGCTTTTTCTTTCATACGGTCTATTTATTTTTCTTTCGACGCCGTATCGTCGATGTAATTCAAAAAAAGTTATGGGCTATAAATCTACATCACTTTTTCAAGAATGTAGTAGCAATATTCAAGACAAATTAATTTTTATAACTGCTCGGAATATCTCAAGCCGTTTCTTTAATTTTGAAATAAAAAAATCGACGAAGGTCGATTAGGGTTTTTGCACCGTTTGGAACAAACGTATAAGTGCGCCCTTACGGGATTTAACTAGATTATAACGATGAATTTTGGACCTGTAAAGCAATAACAATTGGGTCTACTAGGTCTACCAAGTAGACAAGGAAAGACCACGCATTTATGCCGAGAAAATTTATTGATCGTTGAGAAGAACCCTTAACTAAACTTGCAGACGAATGTCGGCATAGCGTGAGCTATTAAGCCGACCATTCGACAAGTTTTGGGATTGTTAAGGGTTCCGAGGCTCAACGTCAATAAAG
>NZ_RXWZ01000009.1 GCF_003970575.1 Mammaliicoccus fleurettii | reverse complement strand
AGGTGGTCAACAATTTCATCACCATATTGTTTATTTACGTGGTCTGCATCTACTAAAGTTTGTACACTTTTTTTGATTGCTTCATTTCTGCTCGTAGCTTTAATATGTGTTTGAATATGATGTTCAGGTATGACATCTTCTAAGCTAGGTCCAACCATTTTGAAACTAGAAATATATCTTTCTCTATAATCATTAATCATGTGATTGATTTTATTTCTATCTTCTTTATTTAAAAATGGTGAAACTTCGATAGTCGGTACTGAAAAGCCATCAACCGGTACAGTTGAAAGGATATAGTCTACTCCATGTGATTTTAGAAAACTTTCCGAAATATCATAAATTGAAAAAGCATCTAAGATTTCTAATTCTGGATAAATATTCTTAATACGACTTTTCAACAATTGTGAAGTCCCAACACCAGAACCACATAACAAGATGACTTTAATTTGAGTTGTTTCTTCGCTAGATAATCGTTCTATTGAAGAAGCAAAATGCAGTGCTAAATATGCAATTTCATCTTCATTAAACGTAACTTGATATCCTTCTTCTAATATCCAAACTTATTTTTTAATCGCTTGTACTAAATCTTGATACTCTTTTAAGATTTCATTTTTCAATGGATTTGAATGTTCCATATTAAAAGTCATTCTATGGATGGCGGGTTGTAAATGTGTAACAAGACCCGTCAGCAATTTATGATCGTGAATAAGCGGAATACCTATTTGAGCACTGACTTTTTGAATGAACAAACTAGATAAATGAGATAAATTTTGTTGTGTTTCTTCTTGATGAAATTTATTTACCCTAGCACCTAATAAATGTAATGTAATAAATGCAGCTTCACTTTTAGGAAACTCAATATCAAATAATTTTTCTAACTCGGTGGTAATTTGAATTGCAATGTTAAACGCGTCCGTATTACTTAACCTCTCATACTCTTCATCAGGAATTTCAAAAACAAATTTCTTTTTCGCGCGATGAATTGCAATAATAATGTGATAAATCAATCCATCAATACCAACTTGAACTAATTGAAAATCTTGTTCACTTATTGTTGTAATGACAGCACGTCTTATTTTTTCAAGTTCATCTTTAGAAAAAATTTCAATTCCAATTTGAGCAGTAGATTTACGAAAATACTCATTCACCACGTTGGCATAAGCTTCTCTTAAATTCTTTTCATTACCTTCAATAACAAATCCTTTATTCTTTTTATATTCAAGAATAAGAGCATATTCTTCTAACCAAAGCTGTACAGACTTCAAATCATCTACAACCGTTCGGCGTGATACATTAAGAAGATCAGCTAAACTTTGAGAACTAATCGGACTTGAAGATTCAAATAAACTTAAGATAATCTGTTCTTTTCTTTCATTTTTAGAATAATGAATGTCCAATTCGACATTAGAATTTTCATTATAATTTTCTTTTTGTGATAATTTGACGCCCAAACTTTTATTTCTATCAACATCAACATTCAAATCATTTTTAAACGATTCAATAAACTCCAAATCATATTGAATCGTCCGTTCAGTAACTTGAAATAAAGATGCCAATTCAGAGATCATTACGAAGTCCTTCTCAGCTGATAAATATGACAATATATTTCTTTGACGTTTGCTAAGCAATCAAATAACCTCCTTGTTTATATTGTAAGCGTTTGCTTAAAGTTATAGATGTGTAATCTACTTCGTTTTATAATCCGAAACATTTCACATCAATGCAAATAATAAGAACTTTTAGAGTTGGGAGTGGACTTAATCTATGTCTCCAACATCAAAAAAGCTGAGACAAGTAATTTTGATCAGCATTTAAATATTTTATATAGTTGTT
The DNA here is from genome assembly GCF_003970575.1 of Mammaliicoccus fleurettii. Classification (GTDB taxonomy): domain Bacteria; phylum Bacillota; class Bacilli; order Staphylococcales; family Staphylococcaceae; genus Mammaliicoccus; species Mammaliicoccus fleurettii. The sequence continues at coordinate 39,828 of NZ_RXWZ01000009.1, read as the reverse complement.
CATATTCAGTTCATATATTTGTATTAATATTTTATTTGTTAATAAAAACAATTAAAAGGAGAAACAATAATGAAAAGATTATTTTACAGTTCAGCAATTTACACGGCATTAGGATTATTAAGTGGACTATTCTATAGAGAAATGAGCAGAGCTAACGACTTCGAAGGTTACTCTCAATTAAATGTTACGCATACACATATGCTCGTATTAGGTACAATCATGTTTCTAGTATTCTTACTTATAGAGAAAAACTTTAGCCTAACAAGAAATCACAAACTATTTAACTGGTTCTTCATCACGTATCACGTAGGTCTACTATTAACAGTTGCTATGCAAATGACAAACGGAATTATGACAATAAAAGGTATAGAAGCTAGCCCAGCAATTGCAGGTATGTCAGGGTTAGGACATATATTCTTATCAGTTGCATTCATCTTATTCTATGTACTATTAAATAAAAGCTATGAATTTAAAAAGCATTAAGAATCAGGCTTCATAATTTAGATTGTGAATCGCACGATATCTTTGGAGTCTTCGTGCGTTATATACTTGCTTGATTTGAACTTGATAAGTTAAACGTAAAATCCTGGGACATATATCCGAGGATTTTCATTATGTTAGGGACATAATTCCGAGTAATGTCCGTAAGAGGTACTGTTAGGGACATAATTCTGAGTAATGTCCGTAAGAGGTGTCGTTAGGGACATAATTCCGAGTAATGTCCGTAAGAGGAGCTTCCTAAGGAGCACTATTCGGAATTCTGCCAGTTAGCGCTTTCTAAGGAGCACTATTCAGAATTCTGCCAGTTAGAGCTTTCTAAGGAGCATTATTCGGAATTCTGCCAGTTGGAACTTTCTAAGGAGCACTATTCAGAATTCTGCCAGTTAGAACTTTCTAAAGAGCATTATCCAGAATTCTGCCAGTTAGATCTTTCTAAAGAGCACTATCCAGAATTCTGCCAGTTAGAACAACCTAAGGAGCACTATCCAGAATATTACAAGTTAGCGCACGACCTATATACACCAAGCTCCCAATCAAGATCCACAACCAAGCCTATCCACAAACCACACATCGCCCACTTCCTCCACACTAAAAAGAGCCGAGACAATTAATTTGTCCCGGCCTCATATATTTATAGCTATGTTATGCATGTCCTCTATTAAATCTATGTGCATATTCTTTAAAAGTGATAAAGCATTTATTTTTTTCGTCATAAAGTTTATATTTTAAAGATTCGAAGCTATCTTTGATTGTAATTGTAGTTGCATGATGTAATGGTGGTGTCTTTTCATGTGCTTGTTCTAATTGATAGTTTGGTATTCTTGGGCTTAAGTGATGCACATGGTGGTAGCCGATATTACCAGTCATCCATTGTATAACTTTAGGCAATTTATAATAAGAGCTACCTTCTATAGCTGCTTTTACATAATCCCATTCAGATGACTCTTCAAAATAAGCATCTTCAAATGTATGTTGAATATAAAATAACCAAATTCCTAACATTCCAGCTATAAATAGCATTGGTAGGAATACTAGCATAAATGGAACGGCTCCAACTAAGAAGAACATACCAACATAGAATGTTAGTAATACGATATTATGAATCCAAGTATTACGTTTTTCTTTTGGTTTAGCATCTTTTGCGTTCATTCTATTAGAAATAAACAATAAGAATATAGGACCTAGTATAAACATTACAAACGGATGTCTATACATACGATATTTAAACTGAGTAAATTTCGAAGCATCATGATACTCTTCAATCGTCATAACCCAAATATCACCAATACCACGTTTTTCTAAATTACCACTACTCGTATGATGAATAATGTGTTCTCTACGCCATTTTTCATACGGGAAGAACGTCATAAGTCCAGTTATGTTACCTAATAAATCGTTATTCTTTTTCTTACTTAAAAATGATCCATGACAACAATCATGGAAGATAATGAATGATCTAATTAAAAATCCCGAAGCCAAAACGCCACAAATCAACGACAATGACCAATGTAATTGATAACTTAAGAATCCTACTACTACAAGTGCTATTAACGGAATTAATGTATTTATTATTTGTATTGTACTTTTCTTTAGATTGTTATTTTCAAATGGCTTTACCATTTTTCGTAGCAACTTCTTCTTCTCTTTTTCGATAATTCTCCACGTCCTTTTATTCAATAAATATAGAAAAAAGAAACACCTGAATGAATCAAATACTTCCATCTCTAATACTTATGATATAGCATAACAAGACACTTTACAATTAATATCTATTTCAAAAAAGTTGAATTCAATCAAGAAATATTGTTTTATTTTAATAATAATTTATTACTTGGTCATAATACTTGATGTAAAGCCTGTTATTAAAGGATTTATGCTATAACTTTTTTATTGGTCGCGATGATTATATAAAAAAGGCTCAAAAAAAGACCGAAACAAATTAATTGTCTCAGCCTCTCACTTTTTCTATTTACCACATAATATCTTTTACTGTATCGTCGTTTAATGCTTTTACGATTTCTGCTACTAATTTTACTGCGTTTAAGTAGTCTTCTTTATGAAGAATCGATACGTTTGAGTGCATATAACGTAATGGTACGCCTATTGAGATTGTTGGTGTACCTTCGTTTGCAACGTGAATACTCCCTGCGTCTGTTCCACCGCCTGTAATATTATCCCATTGTACGTCAATCCCTTTATCTTTTGCTACGTTTTTAATGAATTTTCTAAAGCCAACGTGACCAATATTCGTTCCATCCATTAATAATACAAGTGGACCTTCACCTAGTTTAGTTTCATGATCTTGACCTTTCATTCCAGGTGTATCATATGCAATTCCAACGTCTACTGCGATTGATAAGTCTGGTTTAATTTTATTTGCTGCTACTTTCGCACCACGTAAACCGACTTCTTCTTGTACTGTCGCACCTGAAACTAAATTTATACCAAGTTCATCGTTTTTAAGTTTATTTAATACATCAACACTTAACGCACAACCAAAGCGATTATCAAATGCTTTTGCTGTTAAATAGTTGCTATCACCTAGCTCTTCAAACTCTGAATATGGCGTAACCATGTTACCTATTTCTACACCTAATTTTTCTACCGCTTCTTTACTACCAACACCTAAGTCAATAAACATTCCTTTCATATCTACCGGACTTTTACGTTCTTCTGGCGTTAATACATGTGGTGGTTTAGAGCCTATAATACCTCTTAATTCTTTACCGTCATCTGTAGTAACTGTAACTTTTTGAGAAAGCATTACTTGGTTCCACCAGCCACCGATCGGCGTAAATTTAATATAACCATCTTCATCGATACGTGTAACCATAAATCCAATTTCATCTAAATGTCCTGCGATTAAAATTGTTTTAGAACCATTTTTAGCATTCTTCTTCCCGAAAATGCCCCCTAAATTATCTTCTACAATTTCATCACTTACAGGTTCTAAGTATTCTCTCATCTTAGCTTTAACATTGTACTCATATCCAGATATACCATTAATATCTGTGAGTGTTTTTAATAATTTTACTGAATCTGCCAATTTAAATCCCCCTTAAATGTAGTCAACACTTTTATAATATCACACTCTTTATAAAATGTATCTTAGAAAGGATTGATTTATTTGATTTTTCAGTATTTTTATACATTATCATTCATCATTTAGACCTTTTCCGTCGAGAATATGATCAATATATTTTTCAACTCGACTCATACGAGTCGCTTCCCGCTTCGCTTGACTAATATAATAAATATATTGGCGTTGTCGTCCAGGCGTTAAATTATAGAATGCTTCTTTTAAATTTTTATTTTGATTTAATTGTTCTTGAAGTTCTACTGGCATTTCATATTGTTCTGTCTTTTTTAATTCAACTTTAGCTCCTGATTTTTCAAGTTCAATAGCTTCAACAACATAATCTTTAATCATCTCTCTTTGTTCTTTAATTTCTTCAACGTTAGTAAACCTTAATTGTCTAGCTGCTTGTACATTTTTTGTTTGTTGTATTAATAATTTATGAGGATCTTTTAATAATGTTCCTTTATGAAATAAAAGTGCACAATACTCTTTAAAGCCATGAATGAGCACCACATTCTTACCTTTTAATGTGTAACAAGGATGCATCCATTTATAATCTTCTTCTAGCTCACACTCACGAATAATTTCTCTTAGAAGTTCAAACTCTGCTTTCCATTTCTTCTCTCGTTGCATAAAAGCTTCAACTTTAGGATGTCTATCCATGTTCCCCACTCCTTTAATCTATAATTGTTTATTTAAGATTATAATACATTATGAAAATAAAAAAGAGGCAAGACCATTACGATGACCTACCTCTCACTCTTATTATTTATCTATTTTTAATAAATGATCCGTTTCATCCTGATAAATTTCATCATTCATTTCTTGCATTTTTTGTTCTACATTCGTAATTTCAATTGAGCATTCTTTTAATTTCTCTTGGTATTGCTCAGTTAAAACGTGTGTATTCTTATATCTTAACTTATGTTCTAAACTCGCCCACATGTCCATACCTATCGTGCGAATTTGAATTTCAACAGGTATTACTTGCACACTTTCAGCTAAAAACACTGGAATAGATACAACTATATGCAAACTTTTATAACCATTTAATTTAGGATTCTCGATATAGTCTTTTCTTTTTAATAGTTTGACATCAGCTTGTCTCAGTAATAATTTTTCAATAGTATATACATCTTCAAGATAATTACAAACTACTCTCATCCCCGCTATATCTTGAATATTTTTCTTTGCCGAATCAGCATTTAAAGGGAACCCTTTACGTCCTAACTTTTTAATTAAACTCGGAAACTCTTTAACACGTTTTTCCATATGATGAATCGGATTATGCTTATAAGCAACTTGAAATTCATCATCTAAAATTTTTAATTTAGTACCAATTTCTTCTAAAGCAGCAGCGTAATTATGTTGTAATTCAATAAAATTAAAAAGTTCTTCTAAAGCTTGTTCAGATGATTGTGCATATTCAATTTCCCCTAGATTACTAGTGAATTCCTTCTTTAATTCCGCTAAATTGATAGTTGGCTTTCTCTCTATATACATAGATATTCTCCCTTATATTTTTAAATAAAAATATATAACTCTTGAATTAATTATATCACTTAGAAGATTTCTATTAAAGAAAGATGGTATGGGAAAAACGGCTGAGTTAATCTACAACTTACGCTATCTCTTCGATTAACTACCGAGTTAATCTACAACTTACACCATATCTTCGATTAACTGCCGAGTTAATCTACAACTTACGCCATCTCTTCGATTAACTAACGAATTAATCTACAACTTACGCCATCTCTTCGATTAACTGCCGAGTTAATCTACAACTTACGCTATCTCTTCGATTAACTAATGAATTAATCTACAACTTTACCCATCTCTTCGGTTAACTAACGAATTAATCTACAACTTTACCCATCTCTTCTATTAACTGCCGAGTTAATCTACAACTTAGACCATCTCTTCGATTAACTCCTATCTCACTCCTCATCTTTACTTTCAAAACAGAAAGCTGAGACAAATTAATTTGTCTCAGCTTTTTCAAATCATTTCAGTTCTGGCCAATAGCCTTTGTTTGCTTCTATTAGATCGTCTAATATATCTTTTGCTACGGATGCACTTGGTACTGTTCGAGATAATGTGAGTGCTTGCCATAATTTCTGATAAGATTGCTCTTCATAAGCTTCAACAGTCAATTTTTCTACGCCTACTTGTTGTTCCATTAAACTTTTTTGGAATCTTGGTATTTCTCCTACAGATAATGGTTCTGGCCCTTCACTACCAACTAAACATGGTATTTCAACCATTGCTGTTGGCTCAAAGTTTGATATTGCGCCTTTATTTTCAACAATCATTAACATTCTTTCTTTTGTGTTAAATGCAATTGCTCTGGCTAAGTCTACGATATAAGATGCATGTTCATCTATTGTTAGCTCTGTTCCTTCTGCAGTCCCTTTTTCAATAATACTTTTACATTCTCCAAATACAAACTTTTCTCTTCCTGCCATTACTTCATTCGCTCTTGTATAGTCTTTGTTTGAATGTTCTACTACATAATCTGGGAAGAAGTAATATTTCAAATATGTGTTCGGTAATGTATCTTTATCTAATGCTTGAACGTCACGTGCTTTTTTAAATGTATCGTTCCAACTTGCTTCTTGTTCCATTTCACTGCCCGTATCAGTTGAGTACCCAAACTTTTCTACGTGTTTAATGATACTAGGCATCAAGTCTTTACCTGATTTATCTCTAATATCTGTCCACCAACCGAAGTGATTAAGCCCATAATATTTAACGACCATTTCTTTTCTAGATTCTAAACCAATATTTGTAGCCATTAATTCTTCAATTCCTATTGGCATATCACAAATATTTAATATTTTTGAATTTGGTCTTAGTTTTCTAGTTGCTTCTGCTACTATAGCAGCTGGATTTGAATAATTGAGCATCCAAGCTTCTGGAGAATACTTTTCCATATAATCAACAATTTCAAGCACCCCTGTTATTGAGCGCATACCGTATGACAAGCCTCCTGGTCCACATGTTTCTTGACCAACAACACCATGTTTTAGTGGAATTTTTTCATCTTGTTCTCTCATTGCATATTTACCTACACGGATATGTGCCATCACAAAATCTACATTTTCAAATGCTGTTTTAGGATCTGTACTTGCTAATAATTTAACACCTGGTGCTCTTTCATTTAAAAGTATTTCGCAAGCGTCAGCTATAGTTTGTTGTCTTTCTCCATCATTATCATAAAGTTTAATTGTATCAATTGGAAAATCTTCTAAATGATCTAATAACATTAATATAATACCTGGTGTAAATGTACTTCCGCCGCCTGCTACTGTAATATTAAATTTCTTCATTATTCATGACCTCCAAATTTTTGTTTAAATCATTGTTTCAAATGAATCTCTTACTTGTGGCACACTTAACCCAACAATAACTTGTACGTTCGTACCACTTTTCGCAACACCATGTGCCATTTGGTTATGTGTGAAATAATCATTATCTTTTACTAGATCTGCATCATAAACAGTTACTCTTAATCTTGTCGCACAATTTGTTACATCTTTAATATTCTCTTTACCACCTAGACCTTCTAAGAAGTAAATGGCTCTTGTATCATATTCAGATGCATTGTTATCAAGATGCGTATCTGCACTACCTTTTTTAGATTTATAATCGTCTTTTGTATACAGTTTTGCGTCACCGTCATCAGCAACTCGTCCAGGTAAAGGAATATTGAATTTCTCTATAATAAATTTAAAAACAAAGAAGTAAATGACAACAAATATGATACCGATAATGAATTGTGCCACATAAGTACTGCCATGGTTAGAGAACAATGGAATCCAGTTAATTGCAGCAAGTTCTATTGCGCCACCACCTTGAATACCAACAACACCGAAGAGATACATAATGGTAACCATCGTTGCACCTAACAATGCATGAATTAAGAATAAGTATGGTGCTATAAATAAGAATGTAAATTCTAAAGGTTCGGTAATACCAGCGAAAATTGCAGTCAATCCAGCAGGTAATACAAGTGCTAAAACTTTTTTCTTATTTTCTTTAGGTGTTGAAGCAAACATTGCTAAAGCAATACCTAAACAACCGAACATTTTAATGTTACCTTGTAACAAGAATCCATATGGATATAATTCTTTAAGTGATTTTGTAGAATTAGAGAATTCTGTTAAATGTTCAATCCAGTAAGGTTTCAAGCCACCATTCACAACAGCTGGACCGTATTCAAACGGTGTGTAAATGAAGTGATGTAATCCTGTTGGTATAAGAATTCTTTCTAAGAAATGGAACAACCAAACTCCAACAAATCCTGAATGTAGCATTACGCCTTGTAATGATGCGATACCAGTTTGAACTGTCGGCCAAACTGTACAAACAATAAAAGCAATTGGGATCATAACAAAGAATCCAATTATAACGACGAATGGTAACCCTTGGAAAATACCAACCATTTCAGGAAGCTTTTTATCATAGAAACGATTATGTATCCAAATAACAATTGCTGATATGAAAATTGCACCGATAATACTTGTATCTAAAGTTTCAATTCCAGCTATTTCTTTAACACCTGTTAAATTTTCAACACCTTTTGATAAATCTACTCCAAAAGTTTTTGGCCAAAGTGTTAATATAGAATTTATAAAATTGTTAAATACAAGATAAATCATTAATGCAGCTAATGTTGCTCTACCTTGTGCTTTTTTAGCTAGTGAAATCGGCAATCCTATTACAAAAGCTAATTCCATATGATCAAATATCGTCCAACCACCAGCTTCAATTATGCTCCAAATTTTAAACCACATTGTGCCTTCATTTGCTATATCACCCATAATATTTGGATTTTTAAATAAAGTTGCAAATCCTACAACAATACCAAAAAATGCAAATAGCAATACCGGAACAATCATGGCACTACCAAATCGTTTAATTGCATTCATATATTAGCCCCTTTTCTGTATCAAGTTAACTCCACAATATAGGAAGCGTTTACATTTTCCAATAGGTTTGACGTAAATAGAAATCACATAGTAAACTTAGATTATATTTTCATAATACAAAAATATTTTCACTTCAAATGGAGGATTATAATGATTTTGGATAAACTGATTAATGAGCATTACCAACGACTTAACGATAATGATATACATATCATACAAATGATTAACCAAAATATTCACTTGATTCATCGCTTAAAAATTCAAGAAATAGCTGATCTATCACATACTTCAATATCTTCTATCCACCGTTTAGCTCGCAAATTAGGATTTGATGGCTATAGTGATTTCAAAGCTTACATTAAACTAAACAAACAAGTTTCTAAACCATCTAGCGATATCATAGAAAGTCTCGAGCAAGATTTACAACAATCAATAAAGCACTTAAAAATGATTGATTATGATTATATAAGTGAACAAATTGATAAATCACCATACATCTATATATATGGAACAGGTGTCGCACAATTAAATGTCGCGAGAGATGCACAACGTCATTTTCTTTCTATTAATAAAAGAGTAATGGTCATAAATGATGAAAGTGAACTTAAAATTTCAATGAATCAAATGAAAGAAGACGATTTAATATTTATCATTTCTTTATCTGGTGAAACACCACATCTTAAAGAGAATATTGAAATTATGCATACACGTAATATCAGCTACATTTCTCTTACAACTTTAAAAGACAACTACTTAGCACAAAATGCACGCTACAATATATATGTAAACAGCTCACCAATAGAACTCTACAATCAAGTTTCATATTCAAGCTTTTTACCCTATCATATAGCTTTTGAAATCATCGTACGCAAATTCAGTGAATGGAAAATGTTACACTAGGGTATAGCTAATATATATTAAGATTTGTAGGAGGTAGCAACATGAAAAAAGTATTCATAACAGGAGAAATACCAACTGAAGGCTTAAATTTATTAAAAGAACATTTTGAAGTAGATGTATTTAAAGGGGACAAATTAATCACAAAAGAAACATTACTTCAAAGTGTACAAGATGTAGATGCAATTATAAGCCCACTATCTACTAATATAGATAAAGAAGTAATCGATCAAGCATCTAACTTAAAAATCATAGCAAACTATGGCGCTGGATTTAATAATATAGACGTTAAATATGCTAGAGAAAAAGGCATCGATGTTACAAATACACCAAAAGCATCAACAAACGCAACAGCAGATTTAACAATAGGTATAATGCTCGCTGCTTCTAGAAGAATTGCTGAAGGAGACAAACTATGTAGAACTACAGGTTTCAATGGTTGGGCACCTTTATTCTTTAGAGGTAGGGAAGTCTCCGGTAAGACTGTCGGTATAGTAGGACTAGGTGAAATTGGTTCTGCAGTAGCCAGACGTGCCAAGGGATTTGACATGAATATACTTTATACAGGTCCAAACAAAAAACCAGACAAAGAAGCATCATTAGGTGCCACTTATGTCAGTCTAGATGAAATGTTAGAACAAGCAGATTTCATCATAATTAATGCAGCATACTCAGAACAATTACATCATTTATTCAATAAAGATGCTTTTGAAAAAATGAAAGAAATAGCTTATATTATCAATGCATCACGCGGACCAATTGTAGATGAAAAAGCATTAGTAGAAGCACTAAAAGAAAAAGAAATCGAAGGCGCTGCATTGGACGTATTTGAGTTCGAACCAAAAATAACAGATGAACTTAAAACAATGGATAATGTAGTACTTACACCACATATCGGAAACGCTACATTTGAAGCAAGAGATGAAATGGCACGAATCGTAGCAAACAATACAATTAAAAAACTACAAGGAGAACAACCAGACTTTGTAGTGAATTAATGTTGAGATAAGAAGATTTTTTTTAAAAAAATGAGATAAGAAAATCGCACGATATCGTCTCAGTCTTCGTGCGTTTCGGCATCCTTAGAGTCCTATTAAATTCCAATATTTTTACTTATCTCTATCTTCCTCTCTTCCAGTAAAAAAATCACAAAAAAACTGCCGGCAAAGTTCCCTACTTTGTCGGCAGTTTCATAATTTATTGATTATTTTGTTGCAGTTGCAATAATTCATCTGCTGTAAATTGTACATCTGTTCCAATTATAATTTGGATGTTTTTATCGCTTATAACTTTATTTCCTAGTGCACCTGATTTTTTGACTTTTTCTAAATCTACTTTACTTGTGTCTTTTAAAGTCAATCGTAATCTTGTCGTACAATGATCTATTACTTCGATATTGTCGTTTCCACCTATAGCTTCGTAAATAAGTTGTGTTTTATTAGAAACTTTTGCTCTACTATTGTTTGCAGTTTGATCATCGCCTTCTTCTACAAGACTTGGGTCTTGTTTAGCCGCTTCTTCCATCAAACCGTCTCGTCCAGGTGTTTTCAAGTTAAATGTACGTATAGCAAAATCAAATACTAAGAAGTATACGACACCCATTATTAGTCCAAGTAACAATAACATGAGTGGTTTATTAGCTATTGGAATACTTAAGCTTAATAAGTAGTCAATCAATCCCGCACTAAATGTAAACCCTGCTGTCCATTGGAATGTTGCTGCAATGAACATAGACACACCAGTAAGTACGGCATGAATACCGAATAACAATGGTGCTGCTACTAAGAATGAAAATTCTAATGGTTCAGTGATACCAGTAACGAATGAAGCAATTGCTGCTGTTATCATTAAAGAACCAACTACTTTTCTGTTACGTTTTTCAGCATTTTTCCAAATTGCTAATGCTGCTGCTGGTAAACCGAACATCATAATTGGGAATAAACCAGCTTGATATCGACCAGTTACACCTTGCTCGCCATTACTTGACCAGAAATTAGCGATATCATTAATACCTGCAATATCAAACCAGAACACTTGGTTTAATGCATGATGTAAACCAAATGGTAATAATAAACGGTTAAAGAATCCGTATAAGCCAGCACCAAATGGTCCAAGATGAGCTATCATCTCACCGAATGCAACTAAACCATTATAAACTGGTGGCCATATAAACATAAGTGCTATTGAAATAACCAACATTGCTGCTGCTGATAAGATTGGTACTAAACGTTTACCACTAAAGAATGCAAACGCTGTTGGTAATTTTGTATCTTTAAATCTGTTGTAAATTGCTGCAGTTACTAAACCACAAATTATCCCGATAAACACATTGCTAATACCTGTAAATGCTAAATCTACTTTATCCTCCGCAACATGTAATACTTTCGCCATAGACTCTGGCTTTAAAACTTCTGTAACAACTAAAAATGATACAAGACCACTAAGTGCAGCTGCACCATTTTTATCTTTAGACATCCCAAACGCTAACCCGACAGCGAATAGTATGGGTAAATTGTTAATAACAGCTAATCCACCATTTGCTAAAAGTTAGCAACACTGTTTCCTTCTCCGTTAATTGCTCCCGAATCAATAAAAGATGCTATACCTAACAATAATCCTGCAACCGGTAAAATTGAAATAGGTAGCATAAGAGACTGTGCAAATTTTTGCATATAAGCCTTCATGTATTTTCCCCCTAAAATTATTTGAAAACGATTTCTATATACCATATTTACCATAAAAATCATTATATGTACATAACAAATTAATTTTCGAAATTCTTAAAAAAGTCTATTAATTATTATATTCTTTAAATATTCAACTAGTGATATTAATTTATAAATAAAGAATATTAGAAAGTATAAACTGATTTAACAACATTCTTATACACAAAAAGACTAAGGATGAGACAAATTAATTGTCTATCTTCAGTCTTTATTAAATAAATCTACTTACTTACTTTTTTAACTACAGATGATTTCAGCCCTATTTGACCGAATCCTGGTATTTTACAATCGATATCGTGTCCATCTTCTGGATCCACTAATCTGATACCTTTTACTTTAGTTCCTTGTTTGATTGAATTTGAAGATCCTTTAACTTTTAAGTCTTTGACTACTGTAACAGTATCTCCATCTTTTAATTCGACGCCATTTACATCTTTAATGATTGCTTTGTCAGCGTCTCCTGATTCTTCTCCATTAGCTGTCCATTCATAGTTACACATTGGACAAATGTATGATACACCATCTTCATAAGTGTATTCTGAATCACATTTAGGGCAATTTGGTAATGTAGCTTCCATTTCTCAACCTCCGAGAGTTTATAATAACCTCTATAATTTACCATAATTTCACTCATATAGGTATTTAATCTATAAATATTTTTAATTAAATTAAGGCTTCATAATGATATATGAAGTAATTTTTTTAATCTTAGAATCTTTTTTATGATTTTCAAATTCATATATTTCAGCAAAGTGTATTGTTTCACCTGTTTGATTTATTATCGTCCCATGAGTAGAAGCTTCTTTGCCATGTGTGAGCATTGATGCTATTTCTAAACTTGATACTTTTTGTAAGTGCTCATTTATTTCTTCTATAAATGCTGCTTTACCATTTAATTCAAATTCTCCCGGGACTATCCATATAAAGTCATCAGCTAACCATTCGTTAAGGTAATGTTCATCTCCAACTACAGATGCAATTACAATATCCTGGACAATTCGTCGTTTAGGCGCATTATCACATTTCAAATCACCGAGAACTGTAAATTCCAAGTCGCTTAAATCAGCGTCTAACTTACTAAATGACATGCCTTGTTCATTCAAAGCTTCTTTTAAAATATTTATAGCTTTAGGACCAACACCGTGTAATTTCGATAAATTATGATCGTCTAGTTTAGAAACTTGTTCCAAAGTTGTTACATTAATCTTATCTAAAGCATTCGTCGCCGGTTTACCTATTTTCGGTAAATGTGTCATCTTGGTACCCCCTTTATGAAATGTCTTTACGATTAAATCCAATCAACCCTACAATAATCAAAACGACTGATATAACGATTAATATACTTATACCCGAAAAATCCATTTCTTCTACAGGAATTTCAGGAATTTCAGGAATATGTTGAAACGGTGTTATATTTTTTAGCCACTCTTTAATATTTAATAACTGCCCTAGATATACAACAAAAAATGTATAAGTTAAATATAAATACACAGCAAAATGCCATTTATTCACCCATCCTAAAAGCAGTACACCTAATGACACAAAGGATATTATCGCTGGCACATGAACGATTCCTGCCTTTATTATTGTCCAAAATTCAAAAGGATCCTTTAAAACGAAAGCTTGTGCTACATACATGCCTAATGCTGCTAAAAATATCATTAAAAATGAATTAACCAATGATACTAGCAGATAACTGCTTAATAACTTCATTCTAGAAACTTTTTTGGATAAAATATTTTCAATTCTATGTGTTTGTATTTCGTTTTTAATTTTGTAGAGACTTTGCAAAGCTGGAATTGTTGATACTATTGCCATAATAACCATTAGTGTTGGTAAAAAGGATTCTACATAATCATCACTATTACTCGAAAGCATTTGCTGTAACATTTCATTGCTCTTAATAAAATCATCTAATTCTCCAAAAATCGACCCATAAGATGCTCCAAATATAAACATACCTATTGCCCAGGAAATTATTCCTACTTTGTACAATTTTAATTGCATTCCTAATGGTGATAGCCATATTTTGTGTGCATGTTTATTACCAGGCTTAGATGGCAATAATCCAGATTCTATATCTCTTCTAAAATAAAGTGTCATTGCTATTACTAAAAATAATATTGCAGTGATTATCATAACAACAACTGGCCACCAATTATTATCAGAATATGCAAACGTTCTTGTTAACCATCCAAGTGGAGAAATCATAGATATACTATCATTTATGACGTCACCTACCGCGCGTACTAAATAACTTAACAACAACACTGTTACGCTTAATCCAGTAACACTGCTGCTTGTTTCTGTTAACTGAGCAAATATAGCTGTAATCATACCGAATAAGATACCTATAGACCCAAGTGAAACACCATATAATATAGAACCTTGCCAAGTTATACTATCTATATTTAGTAAAGGTAATGTTATAGACAATATCACAGCAATCGCTAAGTTAACTATTATCATAATGACTATCGAACTGATTAAAGGCGAAACTCTTCCTATTGGTAAAGCTCTTATCATTTCAATACGGCCATCAGATTCATCACCTCGTGTATTTTTAGAGACGAGCAATATGCTCATGATTGCAACAAGTATACTTGTAAAGAGCATCATTTCATGCGTGAACAATGCACCAACTGAAACTTGGTCAAATTGACCTGGACCCAACATAGCCTCCATTGCAGGGTTTTTAGACGTTTCAACAATTGGTTGCATATCAGCTTTATTTGGATACATTTCATAAAATGTCGGTGGGATTATAAGTGTTAATGCAACTATCCCTATTATCCAAAAAATCATTTTCCATTTATTCGTTCTTAAGTAAAATAACGTTAGTTTACCGACTCCGTTAAAGAGATTATGCATCGCTATTCACCTCTTTCAATATCAACGCCGTAATGAGTCATAAATAAATCTTCTAAAGTAGGTGGCATGCTCTCAAGTTTCAACAGTTCAAATTGACTTAAATATTTAATGACATTTGATACATGTTCAGAATCTACTTGAAAGTGATACGTATTTTCTTCATTAAAAATATCATGGATACCTGTCTGTTGGTCCAAATTCATCAATGCTTCATTAGTTTGGACAACAAAACGCATTCTTGTTAAATGTCTTAAATCATCTAACGTACCCATTTCAACAATTTCTCCCTTTCTAATAATGCCAACTCTATCGCACAGTTTTTCAACTTCACTTAAAATATGACTAGATAATAGTACACTTTTTCCTTCCTTTTTCTTATCTAATACACAATCTTGAAATACTTTTTCCATTAAAGGATCTAGACCAGAAGTTGGTTCGTCTAATATTAGAAGCTTTGCATCTGTTGTAAAAGCTGCAATGAGCGCTACCTTTTGCCGATTCCCTTTAGAATAAGAACCACATTTTTTAGTAGGATCTAAATCGAATTTTTCAATTAATTCATCCCTTTTTTCTACATTATTTGTACCACTTAACTTTAAAAATAAGTCTATAACTTCCCCACCAGTTAAGTTTGGCCATAAATTGACATCACCAGGAACGTAAGCGATATTTTTATGAATGTGAACTGCATCTTTCCAAGCATCTTTTCCAAAAATCTCAATAGAGCCACTCGTTGGTTTAAGCATCCCTAAAATTGCTTTGATAGTTGTAGATTTACCAGATCCATTAGGTCCAATAAAGCCAAAGATTTCCCCTTCTTCAACTATGAAATCAACGCCATTTAACGCTTTGAACTTTCCAAAATACTTCGTAACGTAATCCACCTTTAATAATGTCATTTCCATTCACTATCCTTTATAGGAGATTTTTAGTGTTATATAAATTATCGGTCATATTTACTTCTTATATCCATAATATACCCTTCTCTGAATGATTATTTCAAAGCGAACAAAAAAATGAGCAAACTTATATGACAGAATCTGTCATACAAGTTTACTCTTAATTGTTTATTATTGACTAAGCTGAGGCGAAAAGACTTTATAAAATTCTGCATTAGAGCTTGATCCTATTAAATTTAAAACTTTATTATAATCATTAATAATGTCTGTTAAGTTTTGATACATTTTTTCAAGATTTATTGTTGTATTTTTTTTCAAACCAAGACAAAATATAATTTGTACTTCTTTATCATCCCATGCGATTGGCTTATCCATAGTTATCATATAAATAAATGTTTGCTTTGCTAATGGCATTACCGGATGAGGAATAGCTACTAAATTTCCATATGCAGTCGATGCATGATGTTCTCTTTCTTTTACACTATCTATAAATCCACTGTAAATTAAATCATTTTTCTCCAATTGAACATTTAAATATTTTAATAAATCTTCTTTATTGTCCAATTTTGTTTTTAATTCAATAATTTCAATTAATTCATCTAAATGGTGAGTATCTTTTAAATCAATAAACTTTTGAATTTTATCTAAATCTTGTTGTGACATAATTGGATTTACATATAGTATTGGTAAATCTACATTATCATTTATTGGTACTGTTGAAATAATTAAATCCGCTTGTTCAAGACCCGTATTGTGAATGTTATATAACTCAACAATTTCAGAAATTTGAATTTGATTGCTAAAATTCTGCATTAATTTATATTTTATCAATTGCGAACTCGTTAATCCTGAATTACAAGCAAGTATGACATTCAACTTCCCTTTATCTGTCTCTATTCGATTTAAAGCCATTTCAAAGTGAAGTGCTAAATAACCTATTTCACTTTCTGATATTTGAACTTTTAAATCTTTTTCAATCATTTTACTAGCCACTAATCCTAAATCAAATGCAAAGGGATAGTTTTGCTTAATTTCATTTAACATCGGGTTTCTAATGTTCATTTTATATTTATATCTATTAATCGAAGTACATAAATGCAAATATAAATTTTTCTTCAAATTATTGTCTGAAGTTAAATCCAAATAAAAGATACGTTTTATATGATCTAACATATGTTTAATCATAGTTTCAATCATTTTATTTCTAGGTATGTTTCTCACTTCGTTCATAATACCTGTCGTCACAAAGTGAATATATAAATAATCCATTTCCTTTTTAGGTAAAATTAACTCAAAACGGTACTCTATAAAATGTATCATTTCTTCGAAGAATGATTTTAATTTGTTCGGTAATTGTTGTTCTTCAATTTGAAATTGTTGTTCTATCATGAGTTCATTTCTTATTCTAACAATTGCTATGTTAATATGTGTTACTAAATTATCTAGCTTTACTTCCGGAATTTCTATTTTGTATTTACTCAATAGTTTAATTAGATATGATTTTACACTTTTAATATCATCTTCTGTAAAACCTATATTTACATGTTGATTATTTAATAAAAATTGAGCAATAGCGTATCTTATCTGAAATTCTTTGCCAATTATTTTCATACCATAGTTCGGACGACTTACGATTTCAATTTCATATTGAGATAGTATCTTTCTCATTTCATTCAAATCATTTTTTAAAGTTCCTACACTCACAAACATACTTTCACTTAATGATTCTAACTTAGTGTAATGGTCATCTAACAATAATTTTTTCATAATATAACGAATTCTACTATCTTGATTGTTAAAATTTAAATTTTCATCTTTTAAAAATCTTTCATTTAAGAAATAATTAAATAAGCCTTCATCTATTATATGGAGTTGATAACCTTTTGATTTTTTAATTAGTATAGAGAAACCAAAATCATTACTCGCTTCATTAATAAATTTTATATGTGAGCGTATCGTTTTTGAAGATAATCCTAATAATTTGGCAATTGCATCACTATTCATATATTCATGTTGGTGTTGATATAATATTTTAACAATGTTGAGGTGTCTGGTTTCCATCACGCTCTCTCCTAATATCTTTCTTTTTATTTCATATTAGTCATTTAAACTGTTGCTTGAAGAAACTTCTTTAAACCATTTACCACTTTGCTTGATTGTTCTTTTCATCGTATGAATATCTACAGAAATAAAACCATATCTATTTTTATAAGCGTTCATCCATGACCAGTTATCCATAAATGTCCACATATGATACCCCGTACAATTCGCACCTTCTTTTATAGCTTTATTCAACCATATTAAATGTGATTTTACAAAGTCAATTCGGTAAGTATCATTAATTTGACCATCTTCTATAAATCTCGCTTCATTTTCCACACCCATACCATTTTCAGAAATAAAACTTTCTATATTGTTGTAGTTATCTTTCAAATTGATCATAATGTCATAAATACCTTTAGGGTAAATCTCCCATCCACGATATGGATTCATTTTTCTACCTGGCATTTCATAATTATCAAAGTAATACTCAGGGAAAAATGGTGCGTTAGGATTGGGGACTGTATCTCTCGCTTTAACACGTCTTGGTTGATAATAGTTCACGCCTAGTAAATCAACCGTATATTGTTTAATTGTTTTGAGATTATCTTCCGTATAAGTAGGTACCAGTTCATGATTTTTCAATATATCTACTAAAGCTTTTGGATATTCGCCTTTCGTTACAGGATCTAAGAAACTTCTATTGAAGAATAAATCTGCAATTTCAGCTGCTTTAACATCCTCTTCATTTTCACTTCGTGGATATGATGGCGTTAAATTTAATATAATACCAATTTTTCCGTCATAACCAGTTTCTTTGTACGATTGAATTACTTTGGCATTCGCAAGTACAGTGTTAAATGCAACCTGAAATCCTCTCTTTGCATCTACAATATTTGGATAATGGAAATCATATAAATAACCACCTTCTACAGGCACAATTGGTTCATTAAATGTAAACCAATATTTAACACGGTCACCAAATAACTCGAAACATTTTGTAGCATAATCCACATAATAATCAACTACTTCTAATGACTCAAAACCACCTTGTTGTTGCTTTTTATATGGCATATCAAAATGATATAAATTCACAAAAGGTTCTATATGATTTTCTTTTAATTCATTTATAACATGATTATAAAATTGAACAGCTTCTTGATTAACTTCATTCGTATCTTGATCCATTAACCGCGTCCAAGAGATAGATAATCGGAAAGAATTATGACCAGTTTCCTTCATTAATTTTATATCTTCATTAAATTGGTGATAAAAATCTGATGTATGATTCGGCCCTACACCTTCAAAAAAACGATTGGGTTCTTCTTCAAACCATTTGTCCCATATAGTTTTATCCTTGATTGAATCAGTACCTTCAGTTTGCGTTGCACTAGCAGCGCTTCCCCACCAGAAATCTTCTGGAAATACATATTTAGTCATGATTTCATCTCCTTATATAAGTCTACCATTTCATTTGCTAAATCTTTGACTGTAATTGCATTCATTAAATGGTCTTGTGAATGAATAAGTAATAAATTCAATTCACTTTCTTTACCTTGTGCTTCATTTTGTAATAATTCAGTTTGATATTTATGTGCTTTATTTATTTCTTGTTCTGCTTCTTTTATTAATGCTTCTGCTTCTTCAAAATTTCTTTCTTTTGCACATTGAATTGCTTCCATAGCACTTGACCGTCCATTACCACCGTATAATATGATTTGAAATGCTTTCTCATTAATTGAGGTCGCCATCGTAAATTCCTCCATCCTATATTACTTTTTCAATTCTTGTTTTAAATAGTTTTTGTCTAATAATTTTAAAAATGGCCACCAAATAACAAATGTGATACACAAGTTAACGAGTTGTAGCGCTGCACCTTGCCATGCATTTCCTGTTGCTAAATAACCACTTATAAATATAGGTGTAGTCCATGGCACAATAACCCCTGAAGGTTTTGGTACAAATCCAATATACATAGCTGAATAGCTTACAATCGTTATAATTACTGGTGATATAATCCAAGGAATAATCACTAATGGATTCATAATAATCGGTAATCCAAATAAAATCGGTTCGTTTACATTGAATATAGATGCTGGTGTTCCCAATTTTGCAATTTCTTTGTTTTGTTTACTTCTACAAAGTAAATAAATACCAATTACAACTGCTATTGTTCCTCCTGTTCCACCCATACCAACTAAAAATGTATCTATAAATTGTTTAGTTATTATATTTGGTAACTCTAATCCCTTTTGAAATGCTTCGAAGTTCTCATTGTTTAATGAGTACCAAATCGGATCAAACACTGTATTGACAATAATTTGTCCGTGTAATCCAAAGAACCAAAATATTTGAATGAATAAAACAGCAACAATCGTAGCTGGCAAACCTTTTCCTAATGCTGTTAGTGGTTCTTGTACAACTGTATAGATTAAATCTTGTAATGTATTAAAAGGTGTTAATGCAATTAATATTCTTATCACTAAAAATATAGTTAAAGTAAATGCTACTGGAAGTAATGCACTAAATGATTTAGATACTTGATCTGGCACACCTTTAGGCATTTTTATCGTAATGTCTTTTTTCGTAAAGAAACTATATAGCTCTGAAGTGATAATTGATACGATAATGCCCAGGAACATTCCTTTTGCACCTAATATTTCTGTAGGTATAACGCCTTCAGTTTTTCCTACTACCTGAGGAGTTAAAATTAGAACTGCACTTAGAGCTGTTACCGCTCCGTATATCCCTTCCAAACCATTTCGTTCAGTTAATTTATATCCTATTCCGATAATGACAAATAGCCCCATTATTGAAAGCGTTGCTGCTGATGCTGGTCCAACTGCATTTTGCCATGCTGCAAACTGACTTTCAGATAGTAATTTATCTAAAAATGGAAAATTTGCAATTACGACAAAGATAGAACCAAATATAATTAATGGTAAAGCAATCATAAAACCATCACGTAAAGATGCTAAATATTTATTGTTATTTAATTTATCTGCTATTGGCAGTAATACGTCTTCTAACTTTTCCATAAAAGTACTTTGCATTTTTATCACCTATTCCCCTAATAATGATAAAGCTTGTTTGAGTACGCCATCCCCATCTATTCTTCCATAACTCACTGAGTCAATTGTTTCAATTGGCATTTCTAACCCTTGTTCTTCAGCAGCTTTGATAAATTTTTTCTTCATAAATCTCATTTGTGGACCAATTAACAGAACATCATATTCATCTAAAGCTTGAAAAGCATTGTCACTGGACATAGCTTTAATATTCACTTGTATGTCTTTGCTTTCTGCTGCTTCTTCCATTTTCGTTACTAATAAACTTGTAGACATTCCCACTGAACATGCTAATAAAATATTTCTCATCTTAATTTCCCCTTTCGATTATATTTCCATTATATTTTGTATACGTTTACATATCGATATAATCATTTTCCTCTAGTAGTGGAATATCAATATGTATTATTATTGATATGAGAACACAAATAATAGTAGTATAATGATTTTTATATTGATTTTTAAATCATATTTTACACATATGTGTTAATGAGATTAAGGAGTGAGAATAAATATGGAAGATCATGAATTAAAACGGAGTATGTCGAATCGACACATTCAATTAATTGCAATTGGTGGTGCTATTGGTACTGGCCTTTTTCTAGGTGCTGGTAAAAGTATTTCATTAGCTGGTCCATCAATTTTATTAGTTTACATTATTATTGGCTTTTTCTTATTTATTATGATGAGAGCATTAGGAGAACTATTACTTTCAAATAGTGATTATAATTCATTTACTGATATAGCAGAACATTATTTAGGTCATCTATTTGGCTTTTTAACTGGTTGGACGTATTGGTTTTGTTGGGTAGCGACAGGAATCGCCGATATTACAGCTGTAGCTAAATATATTCAATTTTGGAATCCAGACATTCCCTCTTACGCATCAGCAATAGCCACAGTAGTTATTTTATTAGGTTTAAATTTAATGACAGTGAAACTATTTGGTGAAGTAGAGTTTTGGTTTGCCCTCATAAAAATTATTGCGATCGTCTTATTGATTGTTATTGGTTTATGGATGATTTTTAATGGTTTTAAATCAAGTAATGGTACTCAATCAGGATTCCATAATTTATATTCACACGGTGGCGTCTTCCCGAATGGTGCGATGGGCTTCTTACTCGCTTTCCAAATGGCAGTGTTTAGTTTTGTTGGGATAGAACTAGTCGGCGTAACTGCTCGTGAAACAAAAGATCCTGAAAAGAACTTACCTAAAGCAGTCAATTCTATCGGATATAGAATATTAATATTTTATGTATTGAGTTTATTAATTATCATGAGTATTACACCATGGAATAAAATCGATCCAGCAGAAAGTCCATTTGTTAGCTTATTTGTATTAGCTGGAATCCCCGCAGCAGCAGGTATTGTAAACTTTGTTGTGTTAACATCTGCTGCAAGTGCTGCAAACAGTGGATTATTTAGTAACAGTAGAATGGTTTATGGATTAGGACAAACTGGTCACGCACCAAAAGGATTAAGTAAAACGAATAAAAGAGGTGTGCCATATCCAGCACTTATCTTCTCAGGCGTCGTATTGTTCTTTGCAGCGATATTAAATTATTTCATACCTGATGATGTGTTCACACTTGTAACAACACTAGCAACAATATTCTTTATCTTTATCTGGTCTATTATTTTAATTTGTTATATCAAGTACAGAAAAGAAGATGCAGATTTACATAAAAAATCTAAATTTAAAAATCCATTTGGTTTAATTGGTTCTTATGTATCATTAGTGTTCTTCGCATTCGTACTCGTGATGCTGTTCTTTGCAGAAGACACACGTACAGCATTAATGTTTTCACCATTATGGATTATCCTGTTGTTAGCTGCTTATTATATAAATAAAAGTAGACAATCAACAGCACATTAATATTTTAATATGAGTATGAGAATGAGATTTCATCCCGATACTTAAAGCAACTCTCCCAAACCGTTGAACTTAAATACGGATTGAGGGAGTTTTATTTTTGTGGAATATTATAGATGTGACTTTGGATTGCGCTTACTGGCATAATTCTGAATTGTGCTCCTTAGACACTAGTTCTTACGGACATTTCTCGGAATTTTGTCCCTTACAACACCTCTTACGCTTATTATTTTTATAAAAAGCTCCAATCATAAAATTCCTAATGCAATATTTTCATTCTAAAAATATATGGCTGGAACTTATTTGTGTAATATTTGTCTATATATTCAAAATATTTTGAATATAGTATTAACTATTGCATTTTTATGTGCTAAGGTTTTCTTATTAACTTAAAAAGGGAGTGAACGCTAATGGTTAGTGAACCGCTTATTTCTGCTACTATACTATTTGCATTAATTGTTCTAGGTGAAGTTATTTCTTATGTTACAAAGGCTCGTGTTCCAATGTTATTAACTGCTATGGTCAGTTATTTACTCTTATCTTGGGCAGGTGTTTTACCAGCAAAAATACTTGATAATGCAATTTTACCTTCACTAGGTGCACTTGTTATTGCGCCAGTTATTATGCATATGGGTACTATGATGCCGCTTCATATACTTAAGTCTCAATGGAAAGCGGTTGTCATTTCAATTTTTGGGATTATTGGTTCTACTACTTTAATTTTAATTTTCGTTACACTCCTGTTTGATTTCCGTACAGCAGCTTCTGGTGTCGGTCCTATTGCGGGTGGTATTGTTGCACTTCTTATTACTGTAGAGAAACTTCAAGATTTAGGATTAGCTAATTTAATTGTTTTACCTGCTATTGTTCAGGCTTTGCAAGGTGTTATTGGCATGCCTCTTAGTTCAATACTTATGAAACGTTATTCAAAATATTATCTTGCAAATAGAGAGCACGATAAGAACGTTGCGAATATCTCTAATAAAAATGAAGATAAAAAAGAAACGATTTTTAGTAAAAGTCCATTACTTCAAAACAATGTTATTAGACTCTTTATTATGTTTTTATTAGCAAGTTTTGCTTTTATTATTGGAGAATTTACTGGCATTCATTACACACTACTTAGTTTATTATTTGGTGTAATTGGATTGAAGATTGGTTTGTTCGAACAAAAAGAAATGGAACGCAACCAATCATTCACAATTATGATGGTTATTATTATTCTCATCGTTATCGGTTCTATGGGAGGTATTAAACCTCACGACTTATGGGAATACCTACCTGCAATATTATCTATTCTTGTTATTGGTACAATCGGCATTTTAATAGGAGGCTTTGTTGGCGCGAAATTAATCGGTTGGAGACCTACTAAAGCTTTACCTGTTGCATTAACTGCACTATATGGTTTCCCAGGTGATTTTATATTATGCGAAGAAGTCAGTCGTTCAGTTACAGACAACGAAGAAGATAGAGAAGATGTATTTAATGAATTACTAAGTCCAATGATTATCGGTGGATTTACAACCGTAACAGTAGCATCTGTTATTTTAACAACTATTTTAATGAATTTTATTAAATAACGTAGGAGGAAGTTAACTTGATTTTAAAAAATATAAATTTAATAGATGGAACTGGTAATGATATTCAAAAAAACATAGATATTAAAATCGAAAATAATGTTATTGCTGAAATAGGCAAGAATTTAAATGGTGATGATGTTATAGAAGGAAATGGACAATATTTACTTCCTGGTATGATTGACAGCCATGTGCACGTAATGTTGGAAATGGAACCGTTAGAAAATCGCTTATCTACGCCTTTTTCATATAATTTTTATAAAGCTATTGATCATTTGAAACGAACAGTCGATGCTGGCGTTACAACTGTTAGAGATGCTTTAGGTGCAGATTTAGGATTAAAAGAAGCTGTAAATGACGGAATTGTACTAGGTCCACGTTTACAAATTAGTATAAACGCATTAACAATCACAGGTGGACATGGAGATAGCTATACAAAGTCCGGAATTCATTTACCACTTTTACAAGATGGTTATCCCGGTATGCCGAGTGGATTATGCGATGGCGTCATCGAAGTCCGAAAAAAAGCGCGTGAAATGCTTAGAGCTGGTGCAGATGTATTAAAAGTTCATGCAACTGGTGGTGTTACAAGTGCAACTGACCATCCAGACTACACACAATTTTCAGTAGAAGAATTAAAAGTAATTGTCGAAGAAGCACAATTTAGAAATAATCGTAAAGTAATGGCACACGCACAAGGTTTACAAGGTGTAAAACAATGTATAGAAGCTGGCATTCATTCAATCGAACACGGTATATATTTAGACGATGAAGCTGTAAAATTGATGAAAGAAAAAGATATGTATTTAGTACCTACACTTCTTGCACCATTGTCCGTTATAGAATTCGCTGCCGAATTAGGAATGAGCGAAAATTCTATAAATAAATCCAAACAAATCATGCAAGATCATATCGAAAGCTTTAAGAAAGCCCACCAAGCAGGTGTGAAAATAGCAATGGGTACAGATGCAGGCGTATTCAAACACGGTACTAACTTAAGAGAGTTGGAACTTATGGTTGAACACGGTATGACAGAAATGGAAGCAATCGTTTCATCAACAAAGACTGCAGCAGAGTGTTTAGGTTACGATGAAGAACTCGGTACTATCGAAGAAGGTAAAAAAGCAGACTTTATTTTACTAGAACAAAATCCATTAGATGATATCGCAGTATTAAGAGATCCAAACAAGATTAAAGTCGTAGCTATAGACGGTAAAATCGTAAAAGACATTAGGTAAATATATTGATATGAAAAGAGCTGGGACATAAATGTCCCAGCTCTTACTTTTTGAGTAACCTAGAGTTTAAAACTATGCTAATGATTTTGCTTTGTATTTTACATATTACCTATTGATAAATATTTCGTTTCTAAATATGGCTCTATTCCTTCTATACCGCCTTCTCGACCGTAACCACTTTCTTTATATCCTCCGAATGGTGCATGTGCTGCTGATGGTGCACCATCGTTCCAGCCTATTACACCATAATCAAGCTTTCTATATATATCAAAGCCTGTTCTATAATCATTAGTGAAGAAGTAAGCTGCTAATCCATATTCTGTATCATTTGCTACTTTAATGATGTCTTCTAAATCATCATATGTCATAACTGCTGCGATTGGTCCGAATGTTTCTTCATGCATCACTTTCATTTCAAGATTTGCATGACGTATGACTACTGGCTTCAAGAAGTTTCCGCCTAATTTCAGTTGTTCGATTGGTAATGATAGTTCGCCACCGTGTTCAACTGCATCTTCTATTTGATCTAATACTTTTTCTACTGCATTTTGATTAATTAACGGTCCCATATCTATATCTTGTTCTAAACCATTTCCTACATTCAAAGCATTTACTTTTTTAGTTAATAATTCTGTATAAGCTTGTTCAATGTCTTTATGAACAAAAATTCTATTTGCACTAATACATGTTTGACCTGAATTTCTAAATTTAGTAGCAATTGTTTGGTTAACAGCTAGTTCTAAATCAGCATCTTTATGTACAATTACTGGAGCTAATCCGCCTAATTCCATTGTTACATTTTTAACACTGTCTGAAGATGCTTTTATTAACTGTTTACCTACTGGCGTAGACCCTGTAAATGTGATTTTTTGAATAATTGGGCTTTCTGTAAAAATTCTTCCAGCATCTCGACCACTTAAAACGACATATTGTATCGCATCTTCTGGTATGCCCGCTTCATGTGCCAGTTCAACCATGCGTATCGTCGTTAACAGTGTTTCTAAGGCTGGCTTACAAACTATCGTACAACCCGCTGCTAACGCTGGTGCCATTTTTCTAGCAATCATAGCTGCTGGGAAATTCCAAGGAGTAATAGCACCAACAACACCAACTGGAAATGAGTCTGTAATAATTTTCTTGCCTTTTTGATTAGCAGGTATCGTTTTTCCATAAATACGTTTCGCTTCTTCTTGATACCATTGTATATAACTATTAGCGTAGGCAACTTCACCTAAAGCTTCTTTATAAGGCTTTCCATTTTCTAAAGTTATAAGTTCTGCTAATTCTTCTTTATGTTCATCAATTAATTGATACCATTTTAATAAAAGTGCAGAACGATCATGAGCATCTCTTTCACGCCAAGATTCATATGCTTCTTGTGCATTACTTATTTGTTGCGTTGCTTCTTCTTCAGAAGTGTATTTAATTGTCTTTACGACTTCATTCGTTGCTGGATTGTATACTTTGAGCTCTTTCAAAAGTCTCAACCTCCTTAGATTTCGTTAAATATAGAACAACTGCAATACCATACCAAACACATACGATAATCCATTCATTTGGCCATATAAGTGATGAAGGCATTCCTGGCAAATAAATTACTATAAATGCGATGCTTAAAATAACAGCCGTCCAACCTACAAACTTGCCACTTTTAATACGATACGGTCTTTCTAAATTAGGTTCACTTTTTCTTAACTTCAAGAAAGAGAATGCAACTAGTAAATAACCTAATACAACACCAATTCCACCTGCATCAACGATCCATACGAGTGCCGGACGTCCAAGCAGTGGTGCAACAAATGCTAGTACACCTAGGAATAAAATACCATGTGTCGGTGTTTTATATTTAGGATGAATAAATGCAAACCATTTAGGAATCATATTATTTTTAGCCATAGCATATAGAATGCGACTACCACCAATAATAAAAGCATTCCAGCTTGTTATAATACCTGCAACGCCACCTATTACAAGTAATACACCAAATCCACTAGATCCAAATAAATTGACCATAGCATCCGCTGTAGCTAATTCACTTGAGCCTAACTGACTAGGTGTTAACCCTGTCGCTACACCGAATACAATTAATAAGTAAAATATCACTGAAGCAATGATTGAAATAATAAGTATGCTACCAATCTTTTTAGATGGTGCTTTAACTTCTTCAGCTATTTGAGGTATAACATCAAACCCTACAAATAGAAATGGAATCATGATGAGAACTGACATTGTTCCTCCAACACCATGGCTGAATAATGGTTTAAGTTGAGTAAATTCACCATTAAAGCTCGCTCCGAAAAATAATAACAATCCTACGCCTACAATAAATATAGTAAACACTGTTTGCATAATAGCAGCTGGCTTAACGCCAAAGTAATTTAGTGAAGTTAAGATAACACTGCCAATAGATCCTATTAGAACCCATGTTAAGTAAACGTCCCAACCTGCTAAGTTCCACAACAATCCTGTATGTTCAAAAGGTATAACGTAATCTATAACTGTCGGTAATGCAACAGCTTCAAATGTAATGACTGATACATATCCAAATAATACTGACCAACCTGAGAAGAAAGCTACACCTGGACTGAACGCTTTCTTAACAAAGACGAATCCGCCTCCTGTTTCAGGTATTGCAGATGCTAGCTCTGCATACGTCAATCCTATAAATATTACTAATAAACCACCTATTACAAAAGCTATGATACTTCCTAAAAATCCTGCTTCAGAAATCCATTCTCCCGAAAGTACAACCCAGCCCCATCCAAGCATGGCTCCAATCGCGAGAAACAATACATCTGCTATGTTCATTGTTTTATTAAATTGAGAATTCATATTCATACCCCATTTTCATTAGTCCTATTTATTAAAGACTGGATTCTAAAATCGATAAACCTTTGTTTAGTTCTTCGTCTGTAATGACTAAAGGTGCTAAAAATCTAATCACGTTACCGTTTATACCAGCTGATAATAATAATAACCCATTATCGTTAGCTGTTTTCACAATTTCTGATGTTTTTAGCTTATTTGGTGCGTTTGTTTCTGGATCTACAATTTCCATTGCGACCATTGCACCTAATCTACGAATGTCTCCAATATAATTATGTTCTAATTTAAATGATTGTAATGTTGTTTCTAGAGTTGCGCCAAGTTGCTCAGCTTTAGCATTCAAGTTTTCTTCTTCTATAATTTCTATAACTTTAAGTGCAGCTTCACAAGCTAGAGGATTTCCGGCATATGTACCACCAATCTCACCTGGGTTTGGGCTATCTATAATTTCACTTCTACCTACAACACCGCTTAATGGAAAACCTGCTGCAAGAGATTTAGATACCGTCATTAAATCAGGTACAACATCAAAATGCTCTATCGCGAATGTCTTTCCTGTTCGAGCAAATCCAGTTTGTATTTCATCTGCAATAAATACAATTCCATGGTCTTCACAAATATCTTTTAATGCATGAATGAATTTTTTGTCGGGGATAATAAATCCACCTTCACCTTGTACTGGTTCAATAACGACACAAGCAACTTCAGTAGGATCAACTGTAGCTATAAAGAAGTTCTTTAAATCTTTAATGACTGAGTCGATATACGCTTCATCACTCAAACCTTCTGGCTTATCAGCTAAATAAGGATAAGGTGCTTGATATACTTCTGGTGCGAAAGGTCCAAAACCAAATTTATATGGTCTAACTTTACTAGTCATAGACATTGTTAAATTTGTTCTTCCGTGGAAACCTCTAATGAAAGATACAACTTGTTGTCTTCCTGTATATTTACGAGCTATTTTTACTGCATTTTCTACAGCTTCAGCTCCTGAATTAAGTAATACTGTTTTCTTTTTATGATCTCCTGGTGTAATCTCAGCTAATTTTTCAGCTAACTTAATATAGCTTTCATACATAATGACATTAAACCCAGGTAATATAAATCGTTCTAATTCATTTTTTAGATGTTCAGTAATTTTCGGATGTGAATGACCGACATTTAATGTACCAATTGCGCCTGCAAAGTCTATCCATTCTTGTCCCTCATTATCTGTAACAGTTGCCCCTTTAGCAAAGTCAGCTATATGTGTATTTCCATTACTGACACCTCTTGCTACATATTCGTTACGTAGAGATACTAATTCTTCTTGAGTCTTACCCATCTAAAATCCCTCCTATTGTTTATTTAATACATATTAAAAAATTATTGGTATAATGAAAAGTACCAGTTTTCATTAATTTATAGTACCAGAGGGGTGAAAAGTATGACTCAAACTTACAAATATAGAGAAATTTATCTCAAAATAAAACAAGATATTCTCTCGCAACAATATAATAGTCACGAAAAACTACCTTCAAAAAGACAACTTGCAAATGATCAAAGTGTAAGTATAAATACTGTTAAAAATGCTTATGAACAACTGTTTGCGGAAGGTTACATTTATACGAAGGAAAGACAGGGGTATTTTGTTGAAGCGTTAAACAAACTGATTATACAAGATCATCACGTTTCACAACCATTAAACAATAATCCAACTCAAATTAAATCATCATTTCGCTATTCTTTATCTCATATGACGACAGATATCTCACAATTTCCAATTGATTTTTGGTCTAAACATGTCAAAGAAGCTTTTTCTACCTTCAAAAATGAAATGTCAGAAATACCTATTTACAAAGGACCTTTAGAACTTAGAAAATCTATTGCACAACTCATCTCATATAAAAGAGGTGTATCCTGTTATCCTGAACAAATCATAGTAAGCTCAGGTACAGCTAATTTATTAAGTACGTTATTTAAGACACTATCCGACAATCAAAAAATCGCAATTGAAAATCCCGGATATTCACGTATGAGAAAACTGTTTATAGATATGGGGCAAGAAGTCGTAAACATACCACTCGATCATAAAGGATTATCGGTTAATACATTAAAGACAGAAAAACCAGATTTCGTTGTGACGACACCTTCTCACCAATTTCCTACTGGAACAATTATGCCTATATCTAGAAGAATAGAATTATTAAATTGGGTGACTGAACAAAATAAATACATTATAGAAGACGATTACGATAGTGAGTACAAATACGGAACAGACAATATCCCCTCATTATATAGTTTAGATAAAAATGACCGAGTCATATATTTAGGAACATTCTCAAAAACTTTAATGCCAAGCTTAAGAGTGAGTTATATGGTATTACCATATCCACTACTTTATAAATTTGATTTAGCAACAGAGACTTCAATTACCGATTTAAGTTCAATTAATGCCTATGCACTACACCTTTTTATCAAATCAGGAAATTACGAGAAATATATTCGAAAAATGCATCACATATATACAGAAAAAAGAGAGCTATTCTTAAAAATATTATCAAAAGAATTTAAAGAAGATATCACGATTTATGATATGCAAGCAGGTCTTCATTTCTTATTAAATATAAAAACCACACTGAGTTATAAAGAAATAGAACAAAAAGCACATGACAATAGTATAGAACTCTATACATTAAGAAGATTTATGGTTGAAGAACCAGCAAATTCATCAATCAAAACGTTGATCATAGGATTTGCTAAAATAGAACTAGAAGATATTGAGCCTGCAATATTAAAATTAAAAGAAATCATTTATAACTAATTTAGGCTTAAGCAGATTTGAGCCGAATCGCACGATATCTCTGAAGTCTTCGTGCGTTTTAACCCGATTTGAGCTGAATCGCACGATATCTTTCTTCTTACTTATCTTTAGTTTTAATTTGGTAACTTGTTTCACTACTAAATGTTTTGCCATTTCTTAAAATAGAAGGTGCACTATCACCTAACAAATGTATATCATCAGGTATAGATTGTGTTTCTAAAGTAAAACCGCCGTGCTCTTGAATTGTGTGATCATGGTCGTTCCAATCTACATCATTCAAAGTGAAAATAACTACATGGTCTTGATCAGTTTTCATTTCAATTTCCAATTCATCATTTGAAACTGTAAATGACTCATCTCCTAATTTAACAGGATGATCTATTCCGTTAAATTGCTTAATTTGTTCCAAGCCACTCTCAAAAACATCTCTAAAAGTAAGTATCTCTTTTCCTATTTCTTCATTAATATTTACTGTATCCAATGACTTCACAATTTGATTTTCTTTTAATGGATAAAATTCAATTTCATTATGAATTCTATGATTTTCAATCGTTTGATTCGTCTTATTCAAATTAAAATACACATGATTCATTGGGTTAAATAAAGTATCTTCCGTACTCGTAGCCTCATAATGAATTGACCACATCATTTGAATTAAATCATATCGGTGCGTTACTCTTATTTGTATATTACCTGGGAAATAGTCATCTTCGGATTTCATATCAGCTGTATAAATAACCGTAACAATCTTATCTTCATTTATAATTTCATAATCAAATACGCGTGAATGCAACCCATTAGATCCACCATGCAAATTATGTTTAGCATCATTTTGTTCTAATTTATAATTTTGACCATTCAATTCAAATGTACCATTTTCAATTCTACCACCGTATCTACCAATAGTAGCTCCAAAGAAATAAGGATTTTCTTCATAATATTGGACTAAGTCATCATTCTCATTTGGACCAAGAACGATAGACCTACCATCAACTTTCCAATCTACAATTCTCATGCCAAAATTAGTGAATTTAATTTCTGAATTTCCGTCATAAATCGTAATTAAATCTATATTATTAGCATCATCCAGAATCTCAATGTTAAAAGCCATTTACATTCCTCTATTCTTTAAAATTAACGTTATTTAGTTAAATTTTAGCATATCATATAATTGTAATTCTAATTAAGTTATACTTTTTATATACATATTAGTAAAGAAACGTTTTAAAAGGAGGCATATCACATAATGGTAAAATCTTTTTTAACACACTTTATAGGCTTTTTAATTATTTTTTCAGCACTTACATATTTCTTTAATAGAGATTACACCGCGATAGAAATCATTATTGTTTCTATAGTTTATGGTATTATTATGGCGCTTATTAATAATAAAAAGAAAAAGGAAAAATGACGCATATTGCTCATTTAAAATATCAATGATACCATTTTAATTAAATAATTAATTTCCGAAAAGAGGACACTTTATGAAAGTATCATGGATATTATGGTGGATATTAACTGTTATTGAACTTGGATCATTTATTCTTATGGCTATCTTTTTATGGTTTAGAGAAATTGATGCTACCGGTGCTGTTCAAACAACTGAATTAAAATGGTTGTCTATCGGTATGGTCGCCACACTCTTTATCATGCCTTTTTTAACTCAAATAGTTTGGCTAATAATCAATATTATTACTTCAAAAAAAATGAAAACCCAACAATAAACTTTGTTTGAATTACAAAGTAACATTTCGTAATAGGTTAGAGTATTGTTTGAGCCGAATCGCACGATATCTCTGAAGTCTTCGTGCGTTTTGCACGGTTTTCACCGAATCGCACGATATCTCTGGAGTCTTCGTGCGTTTTGAACCAGACCTTCAACCGAAATAAAGCACTACTACTCACCTTACCAAATACTTGATAAATAAAACCCGCTTCCTGAAATCCAGGAAACGGGTTGTTTTTTATGCTTTTGATTCTATCGGTTCATTCATACGTTCGTCTAAATATAGTTCTATTTCTTCTAAAGTCTTTCCTTTTGTTTCATAAAGTATATATTTCGAGAATAGGAAGCCTACTACACATATACCTGCAAACATAAAGAATATATTACTTAAACCAATACTTTGCATTAAAATCGGGAAGAATAGCGCTACTACAATATTACCTAACCAGTTAACCATTGATGCTATTCCTGTTGCCATCCCTCTTGCTTCACTCGGAAATAATTCTCCAACCACAATCCACGTAACTGCAGCCCATGAATATGCATAAAATATGACATATATACAAATAAATATAAATACGAGTGATATAGCCCACGTTTGTCCAGAATTTGTATATGGATAAATAATTCCTACTAGTAATAAGCATAATCCCATTCCAATTGAACCGGACATAAATAATGTTTTTCTATTAAATTTATCTACTACAAATAGTGTCGCTATTGTTGCTAATACAAAAACGATTCCTACACCTACTGTTGATATAACACCACTAGCTGTTGATCCAAATACATCTCCTAGTATTTGTGAAGAATAATAAAATATCGTATTTGCCCCTTGAATTTGTTGTAAAAACGTAACACAACAGCCTACAAATACTGAAAACGTAACTGCTTTTGTTAATTTAAAAGTCTTTTGTTCTTTACTGATTTCATCATTAATTTGTAAAATTTCTCTGTATTCTCTTTCAGCTTCACGCTCTGGTCTAATTCTTTTTAAATTAGATAATGCTAAATCTTTAAAGCCTTTTTTAATTAAAAATCTAGGTGACTCAGGTAAAATAAATGCGCCTACAAATAAAATAATCGCAGGTATAACAGCACCACCTAGCATCCATCTCCATCCTTCAAAAACATCTATAAATGCATAGTTTACACCGTAAGATATAAGCATACCTACAGTTATCATTAATTGATTTAATCCTGATATTTTCCCCCTAATCGCTGGTGGTGATATTTCTCCCATATACATAGGTACTAAAGCTGATGCAGAACCAACAGAAATACCTAGTACAAATCGGGAAAAGATTAATATTCCAGGACTTCCAGAAAAGGCACAAGCTAAAGAACCAATTGCAAAGATAATAGCTGTTATTAAAATCATCATTTTTCTACCAAATCTATCCGCTAAAGATGCCATCGAAACTGCACCGATCATTGCTCCAAGGAATAAGATAGAAGTTATTGTTCCTTCTAACATTGGGCTGACTTCCCATGTTTCTTTTATTCCAGGCAAGGCACCATTTATAATTCCTATATCATAGCCAAATAAAAATCCACCAAATGCACCAAACGCGTATATCAAATTTGTTTTTGGTTTTTGATTTCCCATTATGATTCCCCTTTGTTATTGAGATTGAAAATTATCACATTTGCTTAGTTAATCAACACATATTCTAAATTGAATAAAGTGGCTAAAGTGATGACTTGGTCTTTTGTTAAACTTAATGATATGACAGTATGATGTCCCCCACCTTGTTTGATCCATTCTTTAATGCCATTTTTAAAGTCTGGTTTTACTTTCCAAATGACACGAGCAACTGGTAAATTTGGTGCTTCTTCTTCAGGAACAAATGATTCAACCTCATTTATTAACATTCTAAAGTTTGTACCCATATCTGAAATAGAAACAACTACCCCTTCACCTGCTTTACCATCGAACACTAATCTAGCAGGATCGTTCTTCCCTCCAATACCTAGAGGATTAACAACTACTTTAGGCTTTGTTTCTGCTAAAGTTGGATCAACTTCTAACATATGAGAACCTAAAATCGCTTCTTGTCCAGTTCTCATTTCGTAAGTGTAATCTTCCATAAATCCAGTTTGTTTATTGTGTGACATCACTTTTAGCAACCTATCAAGTGCTGCTGTTTTCCAATCACCTTCACCTGCAAAACCATATCCTTGCTCATTTAATCTTTGAACTGCTAAACCAGGTAATTGCTCCATTCCATATAAATCTTCGAAATTAGTAGTAAACGCAGTATAGCCACCCTCATCTAAAAATTGTTTAATACCAATTTCATATTTAATTTGTTCTTTAACTGATGACTCCCATTCATCCACTTCATATTTACCATAATCAAAATCATATAATTCTTTATATTGTTCAAATAAATGTTCTATTTCATTATTAGAAACCTTATTAATAACAGTTGTTAAATCGCCAATTCCAAAGTAATCAACTGTCCATCCTAATTGAATTTGTGCTTCTATTTTGTCACCTTCAGTTACAGCAACATTTCTCATATTATCTCCGAATCTTGCAACTTTTATATTGAAGCTTTCGTTATATGCATATGCTACATTCATCCATCGTCCAATTTGTTCTTGTATTTCTTTTTCTTGCCAGTGACCTACAATTACTTCATTGTTTTTATTTAGTCTCTCATTTATGTAACCATACTCCCTGTCACCGTGAGCCGATTGATGTAAATTCATATAATCCATATCGATTGTTTCCCAAGGAATGTGATTGTTAAATTGAGTAACAAAATGTAATAAAGGTTTTTGCAAAATTTTTGTACCTCTAATCCACATTTTTGCTGGAGAGAAGGTATGCATCCACGTGATCACACCTTGTACTTCATCTTTGTAATTAGCTTCTTTCATAACTGAAGTTATAATATCTTGTGATATAGCTAACTCATCTTTTAATTGAATTTTAAATGGAAAGCTCCCTTCTTTATTTAATGTATCTACAATAGTTTGTGCATTTGATTGTACTTTTTTTAGTGCTTCTTCTCCGTATAATTCTTGAGAACCAACTAAAAACCAAAAAACTTTTTCTTCACTCATTTTAATTTCCTCCTTGAGATGCTTGTCCGTAATATGAATTTTTTCCATGTTTTCTTTCATAATGTTTATTTAAAATTCTATTTGGTAAATACTCACTTGATTCATTTAATTGTTTAGTAAATAAATTCATCTTACATACTTCTTCAAGAACAACTGCATTCATTACAGCATGCTTCGGACTATCCGCCCACACAAATGGTGCATGTCCATGCAACAATACACCAGGTATTTCAAGTGGATTAATATCCTTTTCTTTAAAAGTTTCAACAATTACATTTCCAGTTTCATGTTCATAATTTCTGTTGATTTCTTCCTCAGTTAAGTGTCTAGCACAAGGAACTGGTCCAAAGAAAGTATCAGCATGTGTTGTGCCATAAACTGGTACATCTAATCCCGCTTGTGCCCAAATTGTTGCCCATGTTGAATGTGTGTGTACAATACTTTTTATATCTTTAAATGATTTATATAAAACAGCATGTGTTGGCATATCAGATGATGGATTAAGTGAACCTTCAATTATTTCACCTTCTAAATTGCAAACTACCATGTCGTCTGCAGTCATAACATCGTAATCTACACCACTTGGTTTGATAACAAATAAATTACTTTCTCTATCAATTGCACTCACATTTCCCCACGTATATTTAATAAGTTCTCTTCTTGGCAATTCTAAATTCGCCTCAAATACTTCTTTTTTTAATTTTTCTAACATGTTTTCACTCCTAAATGACATATTGATTAGCGTTTCTTTCGATGTCTAATCCTTTTTTATATTTTTGGATGAACTCTTCATATTCTTGTACATCTTTTTCAGTTGGATAGATGATATTACCGTCTTCCTTATCAAAAATATACTGCTTTAAATATTGATTTAACGGTAACGACTGCTCATTGTTGACCATGTAGCTTGCAAGTACTGCCATTCCCCATGCTCCACCTTCATTAGCAGTCTTCAAAACTTCAACTGAACTATTTAAAGATGCTCCTAATATTCTTTGTGCGATATTTTTTGTTTTAAATATTCCGCCATGTACAACAAATGAATCAATCGCTACTTGTTCTTCTTCTTTAAGAATATCCACACCCATTTTCAATGTACTAAACGCTGACATAATATGCGTTTTCATAAAATTAGCTAAATTAAATTGACTATTTGGGTGTCTTAAAAACATAGGAACACCTTCATTGATTTTAGTTATGTTTTCTCCAGATACGTATCCATAAGATAATAGATTTCCATTTTCTTCATCTGCCTGTTGCGAATGGTTGAATAGTCGTTCAAACAATTCATTTCTATCAACGTCTACGTTCATTAATTCAAAAGCTTCTTCAAATAAATTCACCCAAGCATTTATGTCTGAAGTGCAATTATTTGTATGTACCATAGCAACTAAATCTCCTACTGGTGTTGTTACAATATCTATTTCTGGATAAACTCCATTTAATGATTTATCCAACACGATCATTGCAAATGCACTTGTTCCAGCTGAAATGTTACCTGTTTTCTTTTCTACACTATTAGTCGCTACCATTCCCGTTCCTGCGTCTCCTTCAGGTGGACAAAGTGGCACTCCTGCTTCTAACTGACGAGAAGGGTCTAATAAACTTGCACCTTGTTCTGTTAAACGACCTGCTGATTCTCCAGCTTCTAATACTTCAGGAAGAACTGATTCGATAGACCAATCAAATTGTTCATTTTTAATTAAATTATCAAATTGATTTAATTTTTCTTGGTCGTAATTTTTGGAGTTTGGATCTATCGGAAACATGCCTGATGCATCGCCAATACCTAACACTTTTTGCTCTGTAAGATACCAATGAATATATCCTGATAAAGTTGTTATAAATTTAACTTCCTTAACATGTTGTTCTTTATTTAAAATTGATTGATACAAATGAGCAATGCTCCAACGTTCAGGAATATTGAAGTCAAAACACGCTCTCAAATGATTTGCCGCTTCTTCTGTATATGAATTTCTCCATGTTCTAAATGGAACAAGTAAATCGTCATTTTTATCAAAAGCTAAATATCCATGCATCATACCGCTAATTCCTATAGATTTTACTTTCTTTATAGAGATATTAAATTTTGATTGAATATCATCTGTCATAGATTTATAACTTTTTTGTAAACCTATCCATACATCATTAATTGAGTATGTCCAATAACCATTTTCAAATTTATTTTCCCATTCATAATATCCAGAGCCTATCGTTTCAAAGTCTCTGTCTATCACAACTGTCTTAATTCTTGTTGAACCTAATTCAATACCTATAGATATTTCTCCATTCAATATTTCTGAACGAATTCCATCTTTATCCAAAATACCGCCCCCCAAATGCAATCGCTTTCAAAAAGAAATATAACACCACTTGACCGTACATGTCAAATTTATTTTTAATTTGTCCATATATGTATTTCGATCAAAAAAAAGAAGAAGTGCTTAATATTAAGCATTTCTCAGATGATATCGAACTAGAAGATATTAAATATTTAGATACTATTCAGTCAATTGAAGAGTCAATAATGGTAAGTCTACTTATGAAATAGCTGTTGAAAATTCACCATTTGTTTATCAAGTAAATTATTTTATTAAATTTAAAAAGATATGCCCTTAGACATATCTTTTTAAATGTTGATATACAAACACCAATATTAAACAAGTGATCATAAACACAGTGAATGAAATTAAGTAAAAACCTGTATTGGAATCAAACAGAGCACCCGCAATTAATATACCTAGTGGCATAGTAATTTGAGATAATGTTTGTTGAGTAGCAAAATATTTAGCTTTTATTTCTTCTGGGACTTGTTTTTGAACATATATATTTATAGGAATATTACTGAGCATTACTCCAATACCTATTAAAAACATTCCACACATATAAACAACAAGAATAATAAGGTCTTTAAACATAAATACAAATGGTAAACATATAATCAAAGTGCCTATGGAGATTATCAAATACGCTAATTGCACATTTAAGATTATTCCACCCTTTTTCTTAAAATAAGGATAGATAATTGCAAACAAAAAACCAGCTGTAGGAAAAGTCGCTTCTAAAAATCCAAGTTCTTTAGAACCCATATCGAAATATGTTACAAAACTTGCAGGTATACCTAAAGTTATAAAAGCAAATAGAAAATTAATTATTATTCCAGAAGTCACGACAAGTAATATATCTTTTTTTCTCTTAACAAAATTCCATACAGTTTTATAACTTTGTATGAAACTTTCACCTTTTGACTTTTCTAAAGCTTCAATTTCCTTATTTTTATACGTCAATAATAGTGCTAAAACCAATGTAATAGTTTCTGTAACTAGCATAATAATTATGAAATTTTGAACTGGCATAATTGCATATATCAATCCACCAAGTATTGGCGATCCAATTTGAACACCATTTTGAATCGCACTTCTATGTGAAACTGTTATATCAATATATTTTTCACCAACTAATTCCAGTAATCCGCTATTGAACGATAAACTCACCACTATGTCAGTAATATTCAAAATAATAACTAATATATAAATATATACTAAATTATTTAATGATTGGTCAATAATCGAATAGGCTATTATAGTTATAATTGTCAACAATTGAAAAGAAGTGATGAGTAATTTTCTAGGTAGCTTATCAATGAAAAAACCAGCTATAGGACTACCTACAATAAATAATACTGAATATATTACAAC
>NZ_RXWZ01000088.1 GCF_003970575.1 Mammaliicoccus fleurettii | reverse complement strand
AACCAGCTATAGGACTACCTACAATAAATAATACTGAATATATTACAACTAAGTATGAAAAATATTTTGGGCTTCCAGTTATATTTAAGATATGGAACGATAAAGCGAAAGTAAGTAATTTACTACCTATAACACTAAAAAAGGTTAAAAGAACAAGATAAAGATAATTTTTTTTCATTGTATAACCTCATTTATTAATTATTTAATTCATTTTTGTAATAATGGTCTAGGAATTAATTCGGAGACTTTCTTTTAAAATACCATCGAGTAACTGGTTATACTCATTAGCTTCAATATACTTTTTGTATCTTAATAATACACTTCCTAACTATTATAAAATATTTTGGTAATATTCGGTATTTTTTTAACGATGACTCCTGCGGGTAAAGCATGATTCGAAGACTACAGGCTGAGAACATGCCCGCGGAAAGCATGCATGCCGGCAAAGTCTAAGACTTTGTCGACACTCTGAGAAATGCTTAAAATTAAGCATTTCTTCTTTTCACACTATTTCTTATAATAATTTCTGTATCCATAATTTTTGTTTCACCAATTTGCCCGGTGTTAATTGTCTTTAGCATCCACTTTGCTGCCTCCACGCCTAGCTCTTCTTGAGGGTGAGATGTTGTTGTCAATGATATATCTTCTAGTTGGCTCAAAATTGAATTATCTTCACCAACTACTGAAATATCATCAGGGACACGCTTACCTTTTGCTTTTAATTTTTTAATCAATGAATAAGCAATTTCATCGTTGTAACACACAAATGCAGTGGCATTTATTTCTTTATTCAATATTTGCATAACAACTAAATCTAACACTTTCTCCATCGTTTCAGTAGTATAAGTAAATATATTTTCACCTTTAAAAATAGCATCCAATGTATCAAAAGCTTTTATATATCCTTTCATACGAAACTTGCCTTGCATATCATCTATCTTAGTTATTAAAGCAATATCTTCATGCCCTTCATTCAATAAATAAGAAGTAGCAAGATAACCTGATTTTGTATCATCTATACTGATATATGGAATATCCATTTCTTCATAACCAGCATTAATCATCAATACAGGAATATCCTTACTTTTAATTAATGAATAATAAGATAAATTAGGATTAAACACGTTACTCTTAGTAGGTTCAACAATTAAACCTTGAATACCTTGGTCAATCATCATTTCTAGGCATCGACGTTCACCTTCATGTGTATTATTCGTACTGGCTAAAATTAAAGAATATCCATTAGTTCCTAGTATTTTTTCAATCCCTCTTATAATACTTGGGAATATGTAATCAGATAAGTATGTAACGATAACGCCAATTTTTTTGCTATCACCACTATTTATATGATTTTTTAAATAACCATCACTTACTATGGAACCTAAGCCTTTTTTCTTTATAATATAACCATCATTTACCAATAAATCTATCGCTTGTCTCACCGTATGTCGGCTAACATGATAAAATTCTTGTAATTTTTTTTCAGAAGGTATCGTTTCACCTCGCTTATATTCTCGATTAATAATATTATCTTTCAATTGATATGCAATTGATTTATATTTCGGCTCTCCCATAAAATTTCTCCATTCGCTCTTATAATTTCTTATAAAAATTATAACATATACAATATTTGTATTTGAAAATGAAAATATAGATGACAAGATTTACTGTTACTCAGTACCCTACCTAAACTGATATTCTTTTATTTCATCCATTATTGCATTATATTTATTTGTTTTGTATCTTGCTTTGTTAGATACGATAAAGAAGTTTCGATATAAGTTTAGATCGTTTGTTGTGATAAATTTTTTATCAAATGACTTTATAGAGAAGTTAGACAATATTGTATATCCCATGTTTTGTTTGACGAGCTCTAATATTAATTGATTATCGTTGATTACAACTTTTCTTGAGGTTAAGTCTAATTGTTGTAAGAGCATATCTTGGTAATATCTTATGCCGGATCCTGTTTCTCTTACATAACATCTCATATCGTTTAAATTTTCATTGATTTGTTTATTCTTAACTATCAATAATTTATCTCTTGTTAACACTTCGCTATTTATTTTGTCATCTATTACGGGTTTCTCAATTATGCCTATATCTAGTGAATAATCTTTTAAACGACTTAAAATATCTGCTGAGTTGTACACGTATATGTGTATATTTAATTTAGGATATTTGGTTTGTAAATAAATGGTCAAATCCAATAACATCGACTGTCCAAATGTATGACTTGTTCCTATTACAAACTTACCTTTCACTTCTTCTTTATGCTGATTAATCTTTGTATACAATTGTTCGTCTAATATGGCTAATTGACAGGCATAGTTATACAGTTCTCTACCTTCTTCTGTTAATACAATTTGCTTTCTAGTGCTTTCGAATATTTTGATTTGATATTTGTCTTCAAGTGTTTTGATATCTCTACTTATGGAAGGTTGTGATTTAAAAAGTTTTTCTGCAGCTTTCGTAAACCCTTCTTCTTCAACGATAACTTTTAATATATTTAATTTATCTTCCAACTCATCCACTCCATATCATTTTTGTTATATTATATATTTAAAAATAGCATTTCACAAATAACGCTCTTCCTTTTAAACTATAGTTAAGGGAATTAGGGGGCGTTATTATGAGTAAGAAATTCATATTGGGTGTCGGGTTTACATTCATTATCGCAATTGTAAGTATATTATTATCTAACTTGCCTATTTTAAATAAGGTTGGTGCTTTGGCTATTGCGATTATAACTGCGATTTTGTATAGACATTTTAAAGGGTACCCAACACAAATAGAATCGGGCGTTGTATTTTCTTCTAAAAAGCTACTTAGATTAGCCATCATACTTTATGGCTTAAAGCTTAACTTATCTACGATTGTTAATGAAGGTGGCACGCTGTTATTACTTGATGTTGGTGTTGTAACATTTGTTATTTTCTTTATTATTTTGCTCAATAAAATCATTAAAGGAGACAAAGATTTAGTCTTATTATTAGGAGTTGGTACAGGAGTTTGCGGTGCGGCAGCTATTGCAGCGATTTCACCAATATTAAAATCTAAAGAAAGTGATGTTGGTATAAGTGTAGGTTTAGTTGCAATTATGGGAACTATTTTCTCATTAACGTATACATTGCTCTATGCATTATTCCCTATGGATCCAGAAGTTTATGGGATTTGGTCGGGGGCTAGTTTACATGAAATTGCACATGTTATTTTAGCTGCTGATGCCGGTGGTACAGAGGCGCTTAGTATCGGGCTATTGACTAAATTAGGAAGAGTATTCTTACTTATTCCTTTAAGTATCATTTTCTTAGTTATCGTAAATAGAAAAAAATCTAATAAAGTTTCTCAAAAAATTGATTTTCCATACTTCTTAATTGGATTTTTAGTAATGAGTGCCATTAACACATTTGTTCCAATTCCAGAGAGTGTTTTAAATGTAATTAGCACATTTACTACATTAATTTTAATTATGGCAATGGTAGGAATTGGATTAAACGTTTCATTCAATGACATAAAAGCAAAAGCTTTCAAACCAATGATTGCTATGGCTATA
Organism: Mammaliicoccus fleurettii; assembly: GCF_003970575.1. Classification (GTDB taxonomy): domain Bacteria; phylum Bacillota; class Bacilli; order Staphylococcales; family Staphylococcaceae; genus Mammaliicoccus; species Mammaliicoccus fleurettii. The sequence goes on along the minus strand of NZ_RXWZ01000088.1, from coordinate 11,299 downwards.
ACATCTATCGTACTTTCAGTCATCACATTTTTCATAACAAGTATTTTATAAAAATTATAATAGGGTATAACATAGGCAATATTCAATTTTGAGAAAGATTGTGATGAAACTATGTTATGCCTTAAATTATTTTTCGTGCTATTTATATCATTATTCAACTATTTTTTCGTTGATCATGATGAAACAGCAACATATAAAGATACATTCACAGAAGCAACACATGCAGATTACAATGATGCATTTAAACTAGGTTCACAAATACCAAATGATTTATTAACAATTAAACCTTACGATACAGATAGCAATAATCATTTCAAAGGTGTCGGTAAAGTATCATCAGATAAGACTGGTAAATCAGGGAATGGGGCAACTGGTTTTGTCATTGATGATCATACAATTATTACCGCAGCTCACGTAGCTAGTGATGACGATGGTAATAAAGAAACAAAGCAATTTTATTTCTATCCATCTAAATCAGATCAACAAATTCCTATGAAATTTAAAATAAAAAAGTTTTATACATCGTCTGAAAGAGATGTCGCTATACTCATTACAGAACAACTTTTATCTAAAAAAGTAAAACCATTAACATTAGCATCCGAACAAGAAATTAAAAAAATGCAAACTAAAGAACCACTGTACATGTTAGGATATCCGAGCGAACATCCGTACAATGGTCAACTTATGTATCAATCAAAAGGTTACTTCCTTAAACCAACTCAAAATTACATTGAGTATATCGGACATTTGCATAGAACAATCGGCTTCTCAGGATCACCCGTGTTTAATAAACACAATCACGTTGTCGGCATACATGCACATGGCATACGACCAGAATTGCACATAAAAAATCAATCAACAAGAGACATTTATACAGGCGGACCACTCCTCACAGGAAAAACAAGAGCTTTCATTGAGGAGCATCGTGAATGATGAAAATAGATTTATCTTGTTACATGGCCCACATGAACACTTTTCTTATTTCTAAAAGATTCTAGCACTCCATTAGAAATTTCTTCATGAGTGAGCCATCGATTATCAATGTCATTGTATCCCAGTTTAATTATATGAACTTTATATTTTTCAAATAATGAATTATCCAAATTCATCGAACTATTACCTTTGCATAAATAAATTGATGTATTTTCATCAGCTTTAATGTTCTCTAATAATTCATAAAAATATTTATAATAACTGCTATGTATCCAAATAATTATATTAATGATGTTAATTTTCTCATCATTAATATAATTCCCAAGTTTTTTAAAGTCATTTGCGTCTGAAAAATCAAATTGTAAAAATTTTGCACTGTCATGATTATTTAGCAAATTTTTATATTTATTTTTATCTCTACTACATAATAAAACTTGATTTTCAACATTTATAATTTCTTGAGTTGCTTGTAACAGCATGCCTGATCCACCTATTATTAAAGTAGCCATTTTACATAATCACCTTATTTTTATAATCAGAGTATCTAAACTAAGTTATTATTTATTCTTGGTACACTTGTTCACACTTCTTTCAACTTGTGCGAATATGGATACCCTTACTTACACTTCTCTCGACTTGTGTGAATATGGATGCCCTTGCTTACACTTCTTTCGACTTGTGTGAATATAGCTACCCTTGCTTACACTTCTTCCGACTTGTGTAAATATAGCCACTCTTGCTCACACTTCTCTCGACTTGTGTGAATATGGATGCCCTATGATAAGAGAGTGGGACAACGAAATCTTGTCATAAAATTAGATTTCTGCCCTACGCTCTTGATTTATTCTATTGATTTGAAAATAATTGATCGTCTTTTGGCTGGTTTTCTAAATACGCAATTTTTCCATTTGCATCTAATCTTGCTATATCTTTACCTTCTTGTGTGTAAACGCCTGTCTCATATCTATTACCACAAACTGCCCAATGTGTTTCGAAACTACCGTCTTCGTTTTCTGTCCAACCGTTATGCATATGTTTCAAGTCTTTGTTTGTTGTATACACACTTTTTACAAACTGTTTCCAAGCTTCTTTACCTTTAAATGTTTTATTATTCAATACAAATTCAATTTCATCACTAAATAATGCATTTAACTTCTGAAAACTTTCTTCACTATATCTTGATTCATCAAATAATTTAAAATAATCATCTAATATATTCATTAATTCACCTTCTTTATACTCGATTATATCTTTCATAACCTTGAAGATAAATCATATTGTCTTATTACTTAAATAACAAAAAAGAAGAAAACAATTAAACAGATAAACAATAATAAGACACTTGAAAAGAATATCCAACCTTTATTTCTATCAGATTGATTCTTCTCTTTTTTGGATAAAAATGAATATATCATACCATCTTTCCCCATTAATATTACGATAGAATATGCCAAGAAAATGAATGTAATTATAGCTAAAATAATAAATAATATATACATTTATAACACCTCTCTCTTTATTCGAGTGAACCTTACTTTCTATCTATGATAATGTATATAGTTACTATACACTCAATCAAACTTACTACAAATAGACTTTTTGAGAGGTTTCATATGATTAAGTATATTTTAAGAGATAAACCAGCTTGATTGAACGTTAGGACTTAATACATTAGCATCTACGTTTTGATCAAGTTCTTCTGAATAATAACTGTCTGTATATTGCCATAGTACATGTTCTCTTTCTGGCTGTGTTTCTTGATAAGCTGCTAACCAATATCCGTCATATGATTGTACTGCTGTTGCTGTATTATTGAGCATAAAGTCTTCATATGAATATAATAGGACTTTTTTATCTCCTGAATACTTTCTCATTTCTTCTAACCATGCTTGTGTACTTTCATCAGATGTGCCTGAAGTTACAGTTTCTTCTTCGTAATCATTAATGTAGAAGCTTGCGTTCGGTGCTCTATTATATAATGATTTTGCTTCTGTTCGTGCATCACTCGCATTTTCGTACATGCTATATGAATACACACCATATTTCATATTATTTGCTTCTAATAATTTTGAGTTTGTTGCAAAAGTTGCATCTTTATAATCTGATCCATACTGTGCTCTTAATATAATAAAGTCATAATTTGCTTTTAATTTTTTTACTTGTGCAGAGGTTAGTTTACCTTGCCATTCTGATAAATCAAGTATTGAATCTTCTTTAGGAACGACTGCCGCTTCTTTTGTTTCTTGGCTTTTTCTATGTTGTGTATCTTGTTTATTTTCTATGTATTTCTTATAACCATTTCCCATTGTACCTGCTTCTTTTGTGCTTCAGCAATTTTTGAGGGTGCATTTACAATAAAAATCAATAAGGTTATAGCTACGACGATGCGTACAAATCTACTAAACATTTAAATACTCCTTTGTGTATTACTGAAAAATTATTTCATGTTATCTATTATAGGATTACCGTTCTTGTCTAATAATGGTGTTAAACTGCTACCAGTTCCTACCCAAGCGTGTACATAATTAACGCCTGTTTCACGATCAACTACAACAGTAAATCTACCTAAAGATTTAATATTTTCTTTAGATTTCACATAAAATCTTTCGTCTTCGTTCTTATTACCAAACATATCATTCACTCCTTTTCTCCTGTAATGGTATAATACTTGCCGATATATTGAAATGATAGGAGAAGATTTTTATGAAAATTATAAACACTTTTGACGAATTAAATGAAAAAATTAATGCCCATACGTTCACTTTGATATATGTTTCTAGTGAAAATTGTTCTGTATGTAAAGCTGATCATCCAATTGTGCAAAAAATGGCTGAAAATTATCAAATCCCAGCATATGAAATAGTCGCTAATCAAGCACCTGAAGCAGTTGGACAATTAAATTTATTCACTTCACCCGTAGTCATGCTTTTTTACAATCAAAAAGAAGTTCACCGACAAGCCCGAATAATAGACTTTGATGAACTTCAATATCGTATTGAACAAATAAACAATTTATAAAATTATTCTACTAATGTATAAAAGTCAATTCTTGTTACAACACCCTTTTCATCAGATGTGAAGGCAATTTTGTAACCATTTAAATTATAAGAATATTGACCTTCTATACTACGAGGACTTCCAGTTTTAGAATAATCCATACCATAAGATTCTCTAACATCATCTATAGATAAATTAAATTGTTCAGCGTTCGTCGGTTGTGCGTTTGCATCTAAACCATAATTACTATAGACATTTAAATTTTGATCATATAAGTTAATATTTTTTGCTTCGTCTTGATGTTCTTTTGCGTAATTTTCATGTGCAGGTGTTTCATAACCGTTTAAAGTGAAATTACCTGATTCGAATCCTTTTTTGAAAGTATCTGTTATAAAGAATCCTGGGTCGTAACTAACATATCCATTATAATAAGAAGTATAAGGTTGAGACGCTTCGCTTTCCATATTACCATTGCTTGCTGCATCCACTGTATTCCCGTTGCTAGCTGCACCTACTGTAAATACTGTCGCTAATGCTAAACCGCTTGAAACAAAAATCTTTGAAAATTTGTTCATTCGATCTCTCTCCCTTTTTATAGATTATGTATCTAAAGACGATACAGCTACATCCTACTATATTGAATTTCAATTACAAGGGGAGGAATAATAAACATTTATTGTATTTTTATACTTTTGTTTAATAGTATTACGTTTTAGTAATAACCTTAAAATAAGTTTGAATTCCTAAAAATATAATAATGCCAACTAATAATATTAACCAAACAACATTAAACTCGCCTGTCGTAAATTTCGTATATAAATTATAAATAACTAAAGCAAATATAAAATACACTACAGTATACTTAGAAGCGATAAATACATGTTGTCTTTCCATTTCATCTTGCTTCTTCAAAATAATCTTCCTTTCTTTTAAGAGAATAACTCATCTACAGTTACATCAAACACTTCTGCTAATTTGAAAGCTAGTGCCAATGTAGGATCATATTTATCATTTTCAATTGCATTAATCGTCTGTCTCGTCACTTTTACATTTTTACTTAGCGTATCCTGTGACATTCCCATTTGCTTTCGATATTCCCGTATTTTATTCTTCACAACTTACCTACTCTCAACTGTATTTCTTCTTTACTATTAAAACATTAATTGCATATATAATGCCTAACAAAACAATAAAAAGTATTTCAGGATTTTGAGTGAAGACATTCTGTGCATTCCCATTTAAGCCAGAAAGTTTAATCGCTATATAGGACATGATAATCAAGAACATATAACCAAATGTGTTAGACAGTATTTCGAGTCTTATTCTCAATTGCCTTTCATCCAGTCTTCGCTCTTTTTTAAATTCTTTAGTATTAATTGCTATATATTTATAGTAAACCGTCCACATGACTAATGTAATAATAATAAAAAGTAACCATTTCAATACCATAAAAATTGCACCTCCAAATGTCAAAAGTTTTTTACATTTATTAGTCTAACATCTGAGATAAACATGTCAAATACTTTTTACATTTAGAGTGTTGATAGATATAAAACATATACTACTGTTTTTATGTTCAGGCTATAGCAGAGTGTGCTTTGGAGAGGTGCGTTATAAGCAGATTTCGGACCGCTATTTTATTTTATCGGTCCGTATTTCGTGTTTCTGGACCGCTAATTTTATTTATCGGTCCGTATTTCGCATTTCTGGACCGGTAATTATTTTTATTGGTCCGTATTTCGCGTTTCTGGACCGCTAATTTTATTTATCGGTCCGTATTTCGCGTTTCTGGACCGATATTTATTTTTATCGGCCTGTATTTTCCGTTTTCGGGTCGATATTTATTTTTATTGGCCTGAATATCTTCACATCTGAACATTTATTCCAAAACATTATGAACCTCCCTTCCAAAAGTGTATAATTACATTGAAAGCGTTTTGTTTAACATTTGTTCACTTTCATCCACTTAAATCACACATGTCAAAGTGCTTGTGACAAAGTTGCATCTACTATTCATTGTTAATAGGTATACATCTTCGTATGATTAAGTAACAAAATACTTTTTATGTAAGGGAAGGTGTGTTAAATATGGCAGAACAAACAGAAAAGAAAAAAGGCATTGGTCCTAAGGTTCAAGCTTTTGGTTCATTTTTAAGTAGTATGATTATGCCGAACATCGGTGCTTTTATTGCTTGGGGGCTAATTACAGCACTGTTTATTGAAGATGGTTGGTTACCTAATGAAGAACTTTCTACTATGGTAGACCCAATGATCAAATATTTAGTTCCATTATTAATTGCATTTAGTGGTGGTCGTTTAGTTCATGGTTTACGTGGTGGGGTCGTTGGTGCTACTGCTACTATGGGGGTTATCGCAGCATTCCCTGATACACCGATGTTAATTGGTGCAATGATTATGGGGCCACTTCTTGGTTGGTTAATGAAAAAAGTGGATGAGTTCTTAGTTCCTAGAACGCCACAAGGTTTTGAGATGTTATTCAACAACTTCTCAGCTGGTATTCTAGCATTCATCATGGCAATCATTGGTTTCAAAGGTTTAGCGCCATTGGTTGAAGGATTAATGAAACTTCTTGGTATGGGTGTTGATTTCTTAGTTTCTCATCATTTATTGCCACTAGTAAGTATTATTATTGAACCAGCAAAAACTGTATTCTTGAACAATGCAATTAACCATGGGGTATTAACTCCGCTTGCATCTGAACAAGTTACTCAAGCTGGTAAATCTATATTATATACATTAGAGTCTAACCCTGGACCAGGTCTAGGTATTTTATTAGCGTATATGGTATTCGGTAAAGGTACAGCAAAAGCAACATCATATGGTGCTGGTATCATCCATTTCCTAGGTGGTATTCATGAAATTTACTTCCCATATGTATTAATGCGTCCTTTATTATTAGTTGCCGTTATTTTAGGTGGTATGACTGGTGTAGCTACATTCAGCATATTCGACTTTGGTACAACAGGTCCTGCATCACCAGGTTCAATTTTAGCCTACTTCGCAATAACGCCTAAAGGTAGTTATTTAGTCATGTTACTAGGTATCTTCCTAGCAACTTTAGTTTCATTCTTAGTAGCATCTATTATATTGAAAGTAACTAAAGATCCTGAAAGTGACCTTGAATCAGCAACTGCTGACATGGAAGCTCGTAAAGGTAAAAAATCTTCTGTAAGTGGTGCTTTAACTGGTGCTGATAAAGAAGAAAAAGAAACTTCAGATGATGCTGAAGAAAAAGATGAATCAGATGGATTATTAGATGAGTATGACACTGAAAATGTAGACGCACATGATTTCTCAAATGTTCAAAAAGTTATTTTCGCTTGTGATGCTGGTATGGGTTCAAGTGCAATGGGTGCCGGCATGTTACGAAATAAATTCAAAAAAGCTGAATTAACAAATATTGAAGTAACAAACACTGCTATCAACCAATTACCAGATGATGCAGATGTCGTAATTACTCAAAAAACATTAACAGATAGAGCTATTAAAAAGAATCCAAAAGCGATTCATATTTCAGTAGATAACTTCTTGAATTCACCAAGATATGAAGAGTTAATTAGCGAATTGAAAAAATAATTCTAAACAAAGGAGTGAAGGTCGATGATGATAAGTAACCGAGAAAAAAGCATTCTCAAATTACTATCTGAGCGTCTTCACTCTTTTTTAACGATTCATGACATTGCTCAAGACTTAGGTATTTCGTCTAGAACCGTGCATAGAGAAATGAAAAGTGTTGAAGATACACTCAATAAATATCACCTTTCCTTAACAAGAGTGCCTAAATTAGGACTCCGCATTGAAGGTGAACCACAAAATATTGATACTTTCGTTCAATCATTAAATGAACAACATACGATTGATTTATCTGATGAAGAGCGAAAAGTGATTATTTTATACAATTTGATCCAATCTAAAGATCCAGTGAAATTATACAGCTTAGCTAATGAAATTGGTGCTTCAACACACACACTGAATAAGATTATTGAGCAGTTAGAGCCTGAGTTAAAAACCTTTGAACTATCGTTAGAACGAAGGCGCGGCGAGGGATTAATTTTAAATGGTGAAGAAGTAAATAAAAGACAACTATTAGCTAGATTTATGTTAGAAAAGTTAGACGGAGATAGCGTCTATTCTGTTGTTGAAGATCATTTTGTATATCACACATTAAATGAGACACATTTACAAGGTATCGTTGATATCGATAGATTATTTAATGTTGAACGGTTGTTAATGGATGAGCTTGGTATACTGCCCTATACATTAACAGAAGCTAGTTATTTAACTTTAACGATTCATATTGTATTAGCAATTGAACGTATTAAGCAAGATGGTCATGTAGATATTGAAGATGATATTTTAAACGAATTGATTTCAACAGATGAATTCAAAGTATCAGAAAGACTGACTAATGTGTTAAGTAACATTTATGATGTCACATTTAATCATTCGGAAATAGCATTTATCACAATGCATTTAAGAGGTGCAAGGCGACGCCATGAAGCAACATCATATGAGAGCACCGAAACGCATGAACAACGTGTAACGGAACTCATTGATTTTGTAAAAAGCGAAGGATTTTCTTTCAAAGATGAAGAGTCATTATTTAAAGGTCTGAATTTACATTTAGAACCCGCTATTAACAGATTGGAAGCCAATATTGAAACATACAATCCGCTTACTGAAATGATCGAAACATATGATAAAGCATTATTCGAAGCTGTTTCGTCAGGTTTAAAGATTGTATTCAGTAATTATCATTTTCCAAAAAGCGAAGTAGCCTATATCGCACTTCACTTTGGTGGTATGTTAAAAGCCAAACAAAGTCGTTCATTACACGTATTAGTTGTTTGTAGTAGTGGCATTGGTACAAGTCGTATCCTATCCAATCGTTTGAAACAACATTTTTCTGAAATTACGCAAACGACCGAAGTATCCGTCAGTAGTTTAAAATCGATTGATTTCTCGATGTATGATGGCATGATTTCTACAGTTGCAGTTGATACTAAATATCCACACATTACAGTGAACCCATTATTACCGGAACAAGACGCTGAAAATGTTAAATATTTCTTGAAATTACAACATTCAATTGTTCAAAGGCAACAAGACAATCAGTCTAAAGAACAGCCAATTTCATATGAAGATTATGATCATACAGTTTCTTTTATAGAAGAAAGCTTATCATTAATTCAAAATATGATAGTTGAAAAGAAGAAAGTAACACAGCTCAATCGCTATTTAGTTCAAACGTTATCTAAAAATCACATTATTGATGACACGCATAGTTTCAATGAAAAACTTAGTAAAAGAATAGAACTACAAGGCTTTGCATTAACAGATTATCCAGTTGCTATACCTCATTTATCAGATGAACTTATTAAAAAACCACAACTGATTATAACTGAATTAACTAAACCTTTAATGCTTAGAACGATAGAGAATGAAGAACAAGAAGTAAATTGGCTCGTAAGTATGTTCATACCGAAAAATTCAGAACAAGGTCAATTTATGAGTGAAGTATCATCCTTAATTACTGAGCATCTGGATGATATTGATCAGTTGTTAAATGATAGAGTGCTAATAGAAAATACACTCAAATCATTTTTCTTAAATAAATTAAAACAAAAATTAACGAAAACGGAGTGATTTAACATGACAAACTTATTTAATCCACAAAACATTTTTATGAACTTATCAGTAAACTCACAAGAAGAAGCTATCGAAAAAGCTGGACAAGCTTTAGTTGAAGACGGTGCAGTAACTGAAAAATATATCACTGCTATGAAAGAACGCGAACAAATTGTTACAACTTACATGGGTAACTTCTTAGCAATTCCACATGGTACAGATGAAGCAAAAACAGAAGTATTAAAATCAGGTCTCGTATTACTTCATATTCCAAATGGTGTTGATTGGGATGGAAACGAAACTAAAGTTGTTGTTGGTATAGCTGGTAAAGACGGTGAACATTTAGATATTCTTTCACAAATCGCGATTGTATTTAGTGAAGAAGAAAATGTAGAACGTGTCATCAACGCTCAATCTAAAGAAGAAATTCTTGCTATCTTTGAGGAGGTTGAACTTTAATGAAAGCCATTCACTTTGGTGCCGGTAATATCGGTCGAGGTTTTATAGGTAAAGTATTAAGCGATAATGGCTATGATGTGACATTCGTCGATGTTAATGAAAATATTATTAATCAAATTAATGAAGAAAAAGCGTATCAAGTAGTCATTGCTAACAAAGAAAATACTAAAGAACCCGTATCAGGTGTTAAAGGTATAAATAGTATTACTGAAACAGATAAATTAAAAGAAGCAATTTTAGAAGCAGATGTAATCACAACTGCAGTAGGTGTTAATATCTTACCAATCATCGCTAAATCTTTCGCACAATTTTTAAAAGAACGCGAACCTGGTAAAACATTAAATATTGTTGCTTGTGAAAATGCCATCATGGCAACGGATCAACTTAAAAAAGCAGTATTAGATATTACAGGACCTTTATCAGATGATATAAGTTTCCCTAACTCAGCAGTAGACCGTATTGTACCTCAAGGTCAAAAAGAAGGTTCATTAGATGTATTAGTAGAACCTTTCTTTGAATGGGTTGTTGAAGCTTCTAAATGGCAAGGTACTCAACTTGAAGATGTTCATTATGTTGATGATTTAACACCTTATATCGAAAGAAAATTATTAACTGTGAACACTGGTCATGCTTACTTAGCATATTATGGCCAATATAAAGGTTACAAAACAATCCTTGAAGCGATTCAAGATAAAGAAATTAATGACGGTTTACATGAAGTATTAAATGAAACAGGTGAATACCTCGTTGCAAACTTTGACGAGTTTACAAAAGAAGACCAAGCATATTATATTGAAAAAATAATTGGACGCTTCAATAACCCCTACTTATCTGATGATGTTACAAGAGTCGGACGTGGTGTGTTACGTAAAGTTGGACCAAATGATCGTATCGTAAAACCTTTAGTAGCTTTATCAAAAACAAATCAAAAACATTCAGAACTCGTAAAAGCATTATGTTACTTGCTTGAATATCAAGACGATAATGATAAAGAAACAGTTGAAAAAAACAACTATATCAATGATCATAGTGTTGCTGAATTCTTAAACAAATATGCAGAACTAGATTCAAATATTATTGAAGAAGTAATTATTCAATACACTTCTATTAAAAAATAACATTTTAAAAAGCCGTATTTTTAAATACGGCTTTTTACATGAATTAAATATATAATATTCTCATTTAATATTAGAATATTTCGTAATTCTCGATTTATTTTATTAGTAGAATTAATAATAATCTTACACTTAAATTTTATAGG
>NZ_RXWZ01000087.1 GCF_003970575.1 Mammaliicoccus fleurettii | reverse complement strand
ATATAGTATTCTTCATGGTGGTCTGACCACTGTGAAGAATTTTTTAATTTAAATAATAAAATTTCATGTATAATAAAGGGATAGATACATAAAATGAAGGGATGATCATTTTGTCACTAAGAGACGATGCTCTATATATGCACAAAGAAAAACAAGGTAAATTAGGTGTCTACGCAAAGGTTAAAGTTACTAATAAAGAGGAATTAAGCCTTGCTTATTCACCGGGAGTTGCTGAGCCATGTAAAGATATACATGAAGATGTACGTAAAGTATATGACTATACAATGAAATCAAATGCTGTAGCAGTTATTACTGATGGTACTGCTGTATTAGGTCTTGGAGATATTGGTCCTGAAGCAAGTATTCCAGTTATGGAAGGTAAAGCAGTATTATTTAAAAGCTTTGCAGGCGTAGATGGCGTACCAATAGCATTAAACACGACAGATGTTGATGAAATTGTAAACACAGTTAAACTATTAGAACCTAACTATGGCGGCGTTAACTTAGAAGACATTTCAGCTCCTAGATGTTTTGAAATTGAAGAGAGACTTAAAAAAGAAACTAAAATACCTGTATTTCATGATGATCAACATGGTACTGCAATCGTCACAGTGGCTGGATTAATAAATGCACTCAAAATTACTGACAGAAAATTATCCGATATAAAAGTAGTCTTAAATGGCGCTGGTGCTGCTGGTATTGCAATTATAAAATTATTATATAGTTATGGCGTAAGAAACATGATTATGTGCGATTCTAGAGGTGCAATTTATGAAGATCGTCCTTATGGAATGAATCCTACAAAAGATTTTGTAGCTAAATGGACTAATAAAGACAAAATCGAAGGAAAACTAGAAGATGTTATTAAAGAAGCTGATGTTTTTGTTGGTGTTTCAGTAGAAGGCGCATTAACAAAAGAATTAGTTGAAACTATGGCAGAGGACCCAATTATTTTTGCTATGGCCAATCCGGTTCCTGAAATTATGCCTAATATTGCAAAAGAAGCTGGTGCAAAAGTTATAGGCACAGGACGTTCAGATTTTCCAAATCAAATTAATAATGTATTAGCATTCCCTGGTATATTTAGAGGTGCTTTAGATATTAGAGCAACACATATAAACGAAGAAATGAAACAAGCGGCTGTAGAAGCCATTGCTAACTTAGTTTCAGAAGATGAATTAAATTCAGACTATGTAATACCTGGTCCATTTGATGCAAGAGTTGCACCTTATGTTGCTAGAGCTGTAGCTAAAGCCGGTATGGAATCAGGCGTAGCACGTATTGAAGTCGATTTAAATGAAATTGAGCGAAAAACATACGAATTAGCTGACTTGTCATAGTTTGGGAAGGAGGCACCACATTGGATAAAAATATGCAAAAAGGTTTAATCAAGATTGTCGAACAAATTCAATCAATTATTGTTGAAAAAAATATTCAAGTGGGCGAAAAGCTACCTTCTGAAAGATTTTTAAGTGAGACACTTAATGTCGGGCGTTCAAGTATAAGAGAAGCTCTTAGAGCATTAGAGCTTCTCGGTGTAATACATACTAGGAGAGGGGAAGGTACATTTCTAAGTGATATGTACCAACACCAACTTTTTGATTTGATTGGTAGGTTTTTGATCCATAATGAATCTCAATTAGATGAAATAAATGAGCTTAAATGGATGATTGAAAATTTTTGTGAAGAACATAATAGCATCGAAACAAATTCAAAAGAAGAACTTGTTTCTTCTAATAATAATCAAATTATGTATATGATTTGGAAACTACTCTCTCAATATAGTGATAGATTTGAAAGAGATAATTGTAAATAAGATCAGGGGGATAGTGACATGTTTAAAGACTTGTTCAATCGAAACCAAAAAAAGAAAAAATATGTAACTGTTCAAAACAGTAAAGATAATGACGTGCCAGAAGGTATTATGACTAAATGTCCAAAATGTAAAAAAATTATGTATACGAAAGAACTCGTACAAAATTTAAATGTTTGTTTTAATTGTGATCATCATATTGCGCTTAGTGCTCACGACAGAATTAAAACTGTAAGTGATGAAGACGCGTTTAAAGAATTCGATGTCGGTATGACTGCTTCAAATCCTTTAGAATTTCCTGGATATGAAGATAAGCTTGAAAAAGATAGACAAAAAACAGGTCTTAATGATGCTGTTGTGACAGGTGTTACAACAATAGATGGTATCCCTTATGGTATTTGCGTTATGGATTCCAGATTTAGAATGGGTAGTATGGGTGCAGTAGTCGGAGAGAAAATTTGTAGAATAGTAGATTATTGTGCAGATCATGATTTACCATTTGTATTATTTACAGCAAGTGGTGGTGCACGGATGCAAGAAGGTATAATTTCACTTATGCAAATGGCTAAAACAAGCGTTTCAATCAAACGTCATAGTGATAAAGGTTTACTTTTTATTTCTTATATGACACATCCAACTACAGGAGGCGTTTCAGCTAGTTTCGCATCTGTAGGGGATTTAAATTTTGCAGAACCAAAAGCATTAATTGGATTCGCAGGTAGAAGAATCATCGAACAAACTATAAGTGAAAAACTACCTGATGATTTCCAAACGGCAGAATTTTTACTAGATCATGGACAACTTGATAAAGTTGTACATAGAAAAGATATGTACAAAACATTAAGTACTGTTCTTAAGATGCATCACAACGAGGTGAGAGATAATGCTTGAATTTGAAAAACCTTTAGAAGAGATTAAAGAGAAGATAGCATCTCTAAAAGCTTATCAAGAAAAGCATGGTGTTAATTTATTAGATGAAATTGAAATATTAGAAGCAACTTTGTCTAAAGAAACAGAACAAATATATAAAAACTTAAAGCCTTGGGATAGAGTACAAGTTGCTAGGTTGCAAGAAAGACCAACAACGCTAGATTATATTCCATATATATTTGATGACTTTATAGAATTACATGGCGATCGTACATTTAGAGATGATCCAGCATTAATAGGTGGATTAGCTTATTTTAATGGATTACCTGTAACAGTTATTGGTCATCAAAGAGGTAAAGATACGAAAGATAATATTTACCGAAACTTCGGTATGGCACATCCTGAAGGGTATCGTAAAGCTTTGAGATTAATGAAACAAGCAGAAAAATTCAACCGTCCTATTATAACCTTTATTGATACAAAAGGTGCGTATCCAGGTAAAGCTGCTGAAGAACGTGGCCAAAGTGAATCAATTGCTAAAAACTTAATTGAAATGGCTTCATTAACTGTACCCGTTATTTCTATCGTAATTGGTGAAGGTGGAAGCGGCGGAGCACTTGGTTTAGGTGTTACGAACCGTTTACTTATGCTTGAAAATAGTACGTATTCTGTAATCTCTCCTGAGGGTGCAGCTGCATTATTATGGAAAGATTCAAGTTTAGCACAAATGGCAGCTGAAACGATGAAAATTACTGCTCCTGATTTATTTGAATTAGGGGTTGTAGATGAAGTGGTTAAAGAACCATTTGGTGGAGCACATAAACATTTAGAAAATCAAGCAATACTTATAAAGACTTCAATTACCAAACATATGTCTGAGTTAAAAACATTATCTCCAGAAAGTTTAGTTGAAGATAGGTTTAAAAAGTATCGTAATATAGGAAGTTATATTGATTAATAACAAACATGGAAAAGAAAGGTCTTATTTAAAAGACTTTTCTTTTTCTTTGTTATGAGTATATATGCATAATAGAAATAAATGTATAGCGTTTTCAAGATTCCGAATATTACAAAACTTAGAATCTTTGTTTAAGAAGACGTTTACATATCTAAATAACGTTAGTTTTAATGGAATCAAGCAATTATTTGTGTTATTTTTAAATTAACAAACATATAACAAGAGAGGTCTGTATATTTATGAAAAAAATTGCAGTATTAACGAGTGGTGGAGATTCACCAGGGATGAACGCAGCTATTCGTGCGGTTGTTCGTAAAGCTATTTATCATGATATTGAAGTTTATGGTGTTTACCAAGGATATTTAGGTTTAATCAATGATAATATTGAAAAACTTGAATTAGGCTCAGTAGGTGACATGATTCAAAGAGGTGGAACATTCCTTTATTCTGCAAGGTGTCCAGAATTTAAAGAAAAAGAAGTTCGTGCTAAAGCTATCGATAACCTTGAAAAAAGAGGTATAGAAGGCTTGGTTGTTATCGGAGGCGATGGTAGCTATAGAGGCGCACAAAGATTAAGTGAAGAAGCAAAGAACCTTAAAACAATTGGTGTACCAGGTACAATCGATAATGATATAAATGGTACTGACTTCACAATCGGCTTTGACACAGCTCTTAACACAATTATAGAGTCTGTTGATAAAATTAGGGATACGGCATCAAGTCATGAACGTACTTTTATTATCGAAGTTATGGGTAGAGATGCTGGGGATTTAGCATTATGGTCAGGATTAGCTGCTGGAGCTGAAACAATTTTAATTCCAGAAGTAAAAGCGGACATAGAAGAAATTGCTGAAAAAATCCAACAAGGCATGGATCGTGGTAAGAAACACTCAATTATTGTATGTGCTGAAGGTGTTATGACAGGTAATCAATGCGGCGAAGAATTAAAAAAATATATCAACATTGATACACGCGTTTCATGTTTAGGTCATATTCAAAGAGGTGGTACACCTACAGGTATGGATAGAGTATTAGCATCAAGATTAGGTGGATACGCTGTCGAATTACTTATGCAAGGTGAAAGTGCTAAAGCAGTTGGCATTCAACAAAATGAGTTAACATGTACTCACTTTGATGGAATATTCCAATCAGAACATAATATCGATAACAAAATGTATGAATTAGCGCATCAATTATCTATTTAAATCAAGTAAAAACTATGGAGGTCATTTTAAAATGAGAAAGACAAAAATTGTATGTACGATAGGTCCAGCATCAGAATCAGAAGAAATGTTAGAAAAATTAATGCTTGCAGGGATGAACGTCGCTAGATTGAACTTCTCTCACGGCAGTCACGAAGAACATAAAGGTCGTATAGATACAATTAGAAAAGTAAGTGCAAAATTAAACAAAAATATTGGTATCTTACTTGACACTAAAGGTCCAGAAATCAGAACGAATAATATGAAAAATGGTTTAATTGAACTTACTAAAGGTAGTGAAGTTACAGTTAAAACAACAGAAGTTGAAGGTACGCCTGAAGCATTTTCAGTAACTTATGAGAAATTAGCTGAAGACCTTGAAGTTGGTTCAACAATTCTACTTGATGATGGTTTAATAGAACTTACTGTTAAATCTATAGACGTTACTAAAGGTGAAGTCGTTTGTCATGTAGAGAATACAGGAGAACTTAAAAATAAAAAAGGTGTTAACTTACCAGGTGTTAAAGTAAATCTTCCAGGTATTACTGAGAAAGATGCTAGCGATATTCGTTTTGGTATTGAACAAAATGTAGATTTCATAGCTGCAAGTTTCGTAAGACGTCCTTCAGATGTTTTAGATATTCGTGGAATTTTAGAAGAAAAAGAAAACAATACAATTAAAATTATTCCTAAAATTGAAAATGAAGAAGGAATTGAAAATATCGATGAAATTCTTCAAGTTTCAGACGGATTAATGGTAGCTCGTGGTGATATGGGTGTTGAAATCTTACCAGAAGCTGTACCAATGGTTCAAAAACAATTAATTAAGAAATGTAATAAATTAGGTAAACCAGTTATTACAGCTACACAAATGTTAGACTCAATGCAAAGAAATCCTCGTTGTACAAGAGCTGAAGCAAGTGACGTAGCCAACGCTATTTATGACGGTACAGATGCAGTAATGTTATCTGGTGAAACTGCAGCTGGATTATATCCAGAAGAAGCTGTACGTACTATGCAAAATATCGCAGTAGCTGCTGAAGATGCACAAGATTACAAAAAATTATTGTCAGATCGTTCAAAAATGATAGACACAAACTTAGTAAATGCTATAGGTGTATCAGTGGCACATACAGCATTAAACTTGAATGTAGAATCAATCGTAGCTGCAACAGAAAGTGGAGCAACTGCACAAACAATTTCTAAATATAGACCACATTCACATATCATTGCTGTAACACCAAACGAAACAACTGCTCGTCATATGACATTAGTATGGGGCGTTTTACCGGTTGTTAAAAAAGGTGAGCAAAATACGGATGAGTTATTAAACAATGCAGTATCAACAGCAGTAAACACTGGTTTAGTTGATAATGGTGATTTAATCATTATTACAGCAGGTGTTCCTACTGGAGAATCAGGTACAACTAACTTAATGAAAATACATTTAGTTGGGGATGAATTAGCTAAAGGTCAAGGTATTGGTCATAATTCAACAGTAGGTAAAGCAGTAGTTGTAAATAAAGCTGAAGATTTAAAAGGAAAAGATTTAAGTGAATCAATCGTAGTTACACAATCTACAGATGCAGAAATGGTTCCTTACTTAGAAAAAGCAAAAGGGATTGTAACTGAAGAAGGTGGTTTAACTTCACACGCAGCTGTAGTTGGACTTAACTTAGGCGTTGCTACAATAGTTGGAGTAGAAGATGCTCGTCAAAAAATTGTAGACGGCACTTTAATTACATTAGATCCTAAACAACATAAAATATATGAAGGATACGCTAACGTACTTTAATATATAGATAAACTTTAAAAGAGGATGAGACAATTAATTTGTCTCATCCTCTTTGTCTTAGGTCCTCTATATTTACACAAGTCGAGAGAAGTGTAAGCAAGGGTAGTTATATTTACACAAGTCGAAAGAAGTGTAAGCAAGGATAGCTATATTTACACAAGTCGAGAGAAGTGTAAGCAAGGATAGTTATATTTACACAAGTCGAAAGAAATGTAAGCAAGGGTAGTTATATTTACACAAGTCGAAAGAAGTGTAAGCAAGGGTAGTTATATTTACACAAGTCGAAAGAAGTGTAAGCAAGGGTAGTTATATTTACACAAGTCGAGAGAAGTGTAAGTAACCTATATAAAAAAAGAGTAGAAATTCACTTTCAACAATGAATTTCTACTCTTTTTTATATCTCTAGGACATTGTGTCCAAGCTCTTGATCTTATTTAAATACTTTGTTCTTTTGCATAAAATACATCAAAGTTAAAAGGATAAACCAAATTGGTGTGATTAAGATAGCGATTAAGGTAACTTTGTTTGTCATCAATAAAATGAATACAAAGATAAAGAATATTAATGTTTCCATGCTACTGGTACGCCACCTGGCAATTTGAATTTAGAACTTTTATTTAACTCAGGGGAAATCTTACGATATTTAATATAAGCAATAATAATCAGCGACCATACAACTAAAAATAAAACGGTTGAAACTGATGTAACGTATTTAAATACTTCTCCAGCATCTTTTATAACGTAGTTTAGAATTACAGAAATCATTAATAAAAAACAACTGAATAGTGTAGCTTTATAAGGAACACCTGTCTTGTTTGTTTCGCCAAATCTTTTATTAGCTTGTCCATTTTGAGATAAACCATAGAGCATTCTACTATTTGAAAAGATTCCACTATTACAAGATGATGCTGCAGCTGTAAGAACTACAAAGTTAATAATTGCTGCAGCTAATGGAATCCCTATGAGACCAAATAGTTTAACAAATGGACTTTCTGCAGGATCAATTTTATCCCATGGCGTAATAGACATGATGATAATTAGTGAACCTACATAAAAAATCATAATACGAATAGGTACACTGTTTATTGCTCTCGGAATTGTTTTGTGAGGGTCTTTCGTTTCACCTGCAGTGACACCTATTAATTCAATTCCAACAAAAGAAAATGTAGCCATTTGGAATGACATGAAGAATCCATTCATACCATTTGGAAATAATCCGTCATGATCCCATATATGTGTTATAGATGCAGTACCATAAGGTGTTTCATACGCCATAACAATCATTATAGTTCCTACAATTATTAGTGCTACAATTGTTGTGATTTTGATAATCGAAAACCAAAATTCTAATTCTCCAAATAGTTTAGCAGTCATTAAATTCAAGGACATTAAAACGAGTATAGTAAATAATGCTGTTAACCATGTTGGTATATTTGGAAACCAAAAACTTATGTATTTTGCAACTGCTGTAACTTCAGCCATGCCTGTTACGATCCAACAGAACCAGTAAGTCCATCCTGTTATGTATCCAGCAAATGGTCCGATATATGTATGAGTTACATCTGCGAATGAATGAAAATCAGTATTTGACAGTAAGATTTCACCTAAAGCTCGCATAAATAAAAATAGTATTAATCCTATAATAATATAGGTAAGTAGAATTGATGGACCGGCAGAATGAATTGTTTCTCCAGCGCCTAAAAACAAACCAGTACCGATTGCTCCCCCTATAGCAATAAGCTGTACGTGTCTATTACTCAACTCCCTTTGTAAATTATTAGACATAAAACCTATTTCCTTCTTTCATATTCAAAATTTTATGTTTTTATTATGCACTTGCTGTCAGAAAATAGCAATTAAAAACTTAAGTATATTAATGGTTAAATTTTACTTAAATCATGATTTATAATTTTTATCATATATAAT
>NZ_RXWZ01000086.1 GCF_003970575.1 Mammaliicoccus fleurettii | reverse complement strand
ACTACAAACGAATTTCAAAAGGCGAGAGTAAAGCTGACTTGTTTAAATTACGGATTTAAAATCCAAGAGACCGCACAGTCTACCTCTCTCTATAACTATAAAAAATAGCTATGAAAAAATCTATCGTCATAGATTTCTTCATAGCTAATCTTAGTATGTTTTTGTAGTCAAATCCGCTTTTACTGTATCTCTTATCAGCAATTTTACCTAGAATTGCTTTTAATGGACTTCTTATCAGCAATTTTACCTAAATCTGCTTTTAACGCATCACTTATAAGTATAATCGTAGAAAAAATGCATATAAAAATAGATTATTAGTAACGATTTTGTAAGTGCGGACGCCTGAGGGAATAGTATGCGTGAGAGACTACAGGCTCGATCCATACCCCTAGGCAAGCATGCACATACAAAATCGTAAGCCTGTATATAAAAATAGATCATTAGTAACGATTTTGTAGTGCGGACGCCTGAGGGAATAGTATGCGTGAGAGACTACAGGCTCGATCCATACCCCTAGGCAAGCATGCACGTACAAAATCGTAAAGTATTATAAAAAATAAGCATATCACTATAAACTTTTAAAAAATCAGTTAAGTGATATGCTTATTTATTTTGAGTTAGAATTTATGTCCCAAAATCGTCTGTTTTAATTACAGTTCTATATCGAAGTGTTCTCTCTATAACTATATTTAAACAAATAGCTTCAGAGCAGATTTTATTCTAATTTAGCTTTCTGCAGAAATTTCACTTTTTTACTTAATGATTTTGATGATAATCTTTTTAGCATATTATTTCTTATTTTAATCTTCAATGTACTTGAAGTTTGTGCTGATTTACCAATCTTTCTTGATTTTAAAATCACCTTTTTAGTATGCTTCGTTCTTAATTTATCGTAACGTTTCAGTGCTGATTCAATATCTCTATCATTTATTAAATTAGTTAATGTCACTGCATCTTCTATAGATTGTCCTGCCCCTTGTCCCATGTTAGGTGTAGTAGCATGTGCAGCATCACCTATTAGTACAACTCTTCCTGATATAAATGATTTTAATGGTGCTAAATCATACATATCATGTTGCAATATACCTAATTCTTCTTGAGCATCTAATACTTTCCTTACTTCATTAGGGAATTGGTTAAAGTAAGCTTGTAAGTGTGGTTTTTCAAATGATTTAAATTTCAAGTCATTTTCTTTAGCATTCATTGTACAGAACCAATAAAGTTCATTATCTTTTAGAGGAACAATTCCAAATCTCCCTTTATGACCCCAATATTCTAATGCTACTTCTTGCTCAATATCTAAATTTTCATTTACAACACCTCTAAAGCAAGTGTATCCAGCATATTTAGGTATTGCTTTCGGATAAATATTCGTTCTAACTTTCGAGTGAATACCATCAGCAGCAACGACTAAATCGAACTTTTCTTCAACGCCATTCTCAAAATATAGACGAACCGTGTCTGCTGTTTGTTTAAATTCTTTTAATTCATGATTTAAATATATACGATCTGATGGTACATAAGTTTTTAAAATTTCATGGAGTACATTTCTATGAATCGTTATATTTTCATGCTCATCTTGATTCATTATTAATGAATTTAAAAACACATCTAAGTCAGATCTAATTTCTATTTTTCTTAAAGATGCGCCTTCTTGTTCAATAGCATAAGCCATTTTGTATTGTTTCAGTGCTTTTAGTACATTGCTTCCAATTCCTAAACCTGCACCTACTTGATCTAAACTATTTCGTTTTTCATATACTGAAACATCATGCCCAGTTTGGCAAAGTAATCCAGCAGCAGTCAGTCCACCAATACCTGCTCCAATTACAGCAATTTTCATTTTGTTCACTACTTTCTTTGAAATAAAAATTAATTATATAACTACATTTTAACATGAACAAGTATATAAATGAGGCTAAGACATAAATTTATCCCAGCCTCTGATCATTATATTAGCAGTAGATAACTGGATTGAAAGTTTGATTATATCAAGCTTTTTCCTGTCACTTTAATTGTTATGCACATGCTTTACCCAAGTGTGCTTTTAAGTAATGCAGTATAAGCAATTTTCAGCAAAATTGCTTATAAGGATAGTCATAAAAGTAGATTTGAATACAAAATAAAGGCTGAGACATAAATTTGTCCCAGCCATAATGTTATTTGTAGTAATCTTTATATACTTTTGATTTTTTTAAATTATGGTCATCATAATAACTTTCCATAATTTTACCTATACTAGTTGCCCAGCTTACATCAGTTGCATATAAATGTTGCCCTGGATTATATGGGTTCCATCTCATTTTATATAATGTATTCTGACCATTACTGATATAGTCTTTCTTCACAAATTCAGCCCCACCAAGTATTGCTTTCTCTGGTGAAGTCCATCCTTTTTTACGAGCATAACTGCTACCTGTTTCAACTGCATCTTGGTCAAAAGCACCAATACCATAAAAGTTATAAAATTTCTTTCCGTTAGACATTTTAACGCCACTTGCTAATTCTGAATTACCGTTACCAGTTTCTATAAAAGCATGGCTAAGTAAATAAATTATATTCACATCATATTTTTCTTGAGCATTCATAAAAGCTTTTTCTTTACCTTTAAGTACACCCTTATCTTTCAAAATATCTTTAACTTGTTTTTCAGATATATCGACTTTCTCTGAAATATCAATGAATTGAAAATCAGTTTTACTTTTTTCAACATCCATATATTTATCTATCTCTTTTTTATCAGCATACACAAATTTATTATCTTCTTGCGTTACAGCAGGCGCGTCACTCTGTACTTGAATTTCAAGCGCCTCTTCATATGTATGTGTTTGATGATCTTTAAAAAAAGGAGACTCAAAAATAAATAGTAAAACAATAAATATAATAATAATAATGAGCCCTAATATTAAAGAGAACCTATCTTTCAAAAAGTTAATGATACTCACACCTTTTCTATTTATATAAGCAATGTTACTGTTTAAACTTATCTTATATTTTCTCAAATTTCAATCAAATAATATTTAAGATAAAAAGAGGCTGAAACAATTAATTGTCCCAGCCTACTAATTATTCACTTCTACTCATACCTCTTAAGAAGTTAAGTAGTAATGTTACACTTTGATTAATTTCAGGATCTTTTAATGCACCTAGTAAATCAGTTATAGATGTTTTCTTATTTGGATTTGCTCTGTTGGCTACTTTCATGCCATTATTAATTTTTTTTACGAATGTAGAAGTCTCTTCTATATCTAATTCTCCTAGTAAAAATAACATTTGCCCGAGATTACCTACAATTCCTTCGTATTGTTCTTTATTTAGTTCACTTACTAAGTTACCTGTTATAACTTTTCTTTGTACAATTGCGGCATGAAATGCATCTAGTGCTTGAGCTTCTTCAAGTGCATCAAGGATATCTATCCCTTTTTCGATTGCTAATTTACGATCAGCTAATCGTTCTTTTAGTTCATTCATATTTTCTTCTATTATATATTCTTTACGCTTATTCATACGTTTTATGACTTTTACTCTTTCACCCATTATTTATCGCCACCTTTACCTGGGAAAGTGTATCTTGATTGTTCCCATTTATCTTGGACTCTTACACTAATTTGTGGTTGTCTATGACCAAATCGTGAATTATGCTTAGGAATTGGTGATTCCCCTTTTTTAGTAATGACTTCTAGTTTAGCGTAATTATCTTTGTATGCTGGTGTATTCGTATCTTTATCTACATCACTTTCTGTTACAAAGTTTGGAGCACCTTCATTTTGGTCATTTAATGGAATATAAATGTAATTTCCTGTCACTCTATCCGTTACTTGAACATTCACTTCAGTAGTACCTACTTTAGAAGTTATTTTTACTCTTGCACCATTTTCTATACCATGTTCTTCAGCCAGTTCTTTCGAAATTTCACAGAAGTTTCTTGGTAATTTATATTTTAATCCTGGTACTTGGTAAGTCATATTGCCTTCGTGGAAGTGTTCAAGCACTCGTCCATTATTCACATGTAATGACATTTCTTCTGTTTGTTTAGATTCAACATTAAATTCTAATGGATAAAGTCTTGCTTTTCCATCTGGGAAATTAAATCTTTCTGTATATAACAATGGTGTATCTGTACCATCATCATTCATTGGCCATTGTAAACTATCAAAGCCTTCTAATCGATCATAAGTTACACCTTTAACTAATGGCATTAATTCTTGTGCTTCATTCCATATTTCACTTGGATGCTTATAATTCCAATCTGCACCAAGTGATTGAGCAATTAATTGTATAATCTCCCAGTCAGGTTTAGAATCCCCAAGCGGTTCTAATGCTTTGTTAATTCTTTGAATACGACGTTCTGTATTCGTAAAAGTACCATCTTTTTCTAATGATGGAGAGGCTGGTAATACAACATCAGCAAATTCTGCAGTTTTTGATAAAAATAAATCTTGAACGACTAAGAAATCAATTTTTTCAAAAGCAGATCTTACGTAATTGATATTTGCATCGACTACGCCTGTATCTTCACCTTTAATATACAGTGAGTGCAGCTTTCCTTCATGAATACTATCTATCATTTGATGGTTATCTAATCCTCTTTCAGAGTCTAAGGAAACATTCCAAGCCTCTTCAAATTTATGTCTAATTTCATCATCTGATACATCTTGATATCCAGGGAATGTATTTGGCATACTTCCCATATCACTACATCCTTGAACATTATTATGTCCTCTCAATGGATACGCACCTGTACCTGGTCTCATGTAATTTCCTGTAATTAACAATAGATTAGAAATAGCTGTACTTGTATCACTTCCAACACGATGTTGAGTCACACCCATTGCCCAACATATCGCTACCGAATTAACGTCAGTAATTTGTTTGGCAATATGTTTTAATTCATCTTGGCTTATACCCGTTTTATTTTCGGCATATTCTAAAGTAAATGAATCTAAACTTTCATAATATGATTCAAAGTCATTTACCCATTTTGAAATAAATGCTTTATTATGCCAACCTTGGTCGATTATATATTTCGTCACTGCTGAAAGCCATATTAAGTCTGTACCTGGTGTAGGCTTGTAAAATTTATCTGCACGTTCAGCCATTTCATGCTTTCTAATATCAAATACATAGAGCTTTTGACCTAATAGTTTATGTGCACGCTTAATTTTACTTGCTATTACTGGATGTGCCTCTGCAGTATTCGTACCAACTGTAATAACCATCTCTGCTTTTTCTAAATCTTCTATTGATCCAGAATCTCCACCATATCCTACTGTTCTGAATAAACCTTGTGTTGCAGGTGATTGACAATATCTAGAACAATTATCTACATTATGCGTACCTATAACTTGTCTAGATAACTTTTGCATTAAATACGATTCTTCATTTGTACATTTAGATGAAGATATAAATGCTAAAGCATCTTTACCATGTTGATTTTTTATTTGAGAAAACCTATTACTAATTACGCTTAATGCCTCATCCCATTCAACTTCTTGGAAATATCCTTCTTTTCTTACGAGTGGTTTTTTTAATCTTTCTTCAGAATTCACATAGTCCCATGCAAATTTCCCTTTAACACATGTTGAAATATGATTTGCGGGTGAATCTTCATGAGGTAAAACTCTTAAAATCTCTCTATCTTTCGTCCAAACATCAAACGAACATCCTACACCACAATATGTACATACTGTTTTAGTTTTCTTAATCGTTTCTTCTCTCATTGCCGCTTCAGAATCAGATATAGCAAACAATGGTCCATAACCCGTTTCAGCTTTTTTAGTGAGTTCAATCATAGATCTTAGCAGTCCAGGTTTTTGGTCGGTCATATAACCAGTTTTACCTAACATGTTATTTTCCATTAAAGCATTACAAGGACATACTGTTACACATTGACCACAATTCACACAACTTGATTCATCAATCGCTTTATCGTTATCCCAAATTACTCTTGGCTCATTTCTCTTCCAATCAATTGTTAAAGTTTCATTGACTTGCACATCTTGGCATACTTCAACACATCTACCACATAAAATACATTGATCAGGATCATATCTATAAAATGCACCATAGTCCTTTTCGTAGCCTTTTGAAGTAAAAGGCGTAGATTGATGTTCTAAACCAAATTCACCCATAGTATTATGAATTTCACAATCACCATTATTATAATCACAAACTGTACAATATAATTCATGGTTTTCAAGCACTCTGTCCAATGCTTGCTTTTGAGCCGATTTCACTTTCTCAATTTGTGTATTCACAACCATACCATTTTCAATCATAGTACTACATGCACGTTGAAGCTGCCCATTCACTTCAACAATACAAGAATCACAAGTTTCTACTGGTCCAAGTGACTCGTTATAACAAATAGAAGGAACAAAAGATAGTTTCTCTGCTTTTATAAAATCTAAAAGTCGCATCCCTTCTTCTATAAGAAAATCTTTACCATCAATAGTTACTATTTGATGCTCTTGCATATTGATTTCCCCCTTTATTTAATTCTGCCCATAAAAGTCATATTCATACGACTTATCTTTAATTATAATTTTGTAATTTTACAATTGCAAATAATACTCGGGGCTTATCGCTTTTAAAATTATCAGAAATTTCTAAATTCTCATTGATTGATTCCCCGTTTTTTGATAATCTATCAATATTCTCATCTTGAAAGAAGGTTTACATATGATTACTTTAATCACGAGCATCATCATACTGATTTTAGGTTATGTTTTTTATGGAAAATACATAGAACGTGTATTCGAAATATATCTTCAAAAAGAAACACCTGCATATAGTAAGCAAGATAATATGGACTTCACTCCATTGCCAGCTTGGAAAGGATGGATGATTCAATTACTTAATATTGCTGGCCTAGGTCCAATCTTTGGAGCTGTTGCAGGCGCTTTATATGGACCTGTAGCATTCATATGGATTGTAGTAGGATGTATCGTCGCTGGAGGTGTACATGATTACTTCTCAGGTATGCTAAGTTTACGTCATGGCGGTGCACAATTCCCAATGCTTGTGCAACATTATTTAGGAAAAGTTACAAGAGCATTTACTGATGTCGTTTCAGTAGTATTGATGGTATTAGTTGCTGCAGCATTCGTTGCTGGACCAGCACAACTTTTAGCTAGTAAAACACCAATATCATTTTTGGTAGCTTTAATTATTATATTTACATACTTTATACTTGCTGCAATTTTGCCTATAAATAAAATTATAGGTAGAATTTATCCTATTTTTGGAGTTATTTTAATAGTAATGGCTGTAAGTGTAGTTGTTGCCTTAATATTCAGTGGAAAACATATACCAGAAATTACAGTTCATAATTTACATCCAAGTGGTATTCCTGTATGGCCATTACTTATGGTGACTATATCATGTGGTGCTATATCTGGATTCCATTGTACTCAAAGTCCAATTATTTCTAGAACAATTAAAAATGAGTCAGAAGGTAGAAAAGTTTTTTATGGTGCTATGATTTCTGAAGGTGTAATTGCATTGATCTGGGCTGCTGCAGGGATGACTTTCTTTGGTGGCACAGAAGGATTAGCTGCAAAATTACAATCAGTCGGACCAGCTGGAGTAGTCGATCAGATTTCAGTAGAACTATTAGGACCATTCGGTAGTATACTTGCACTTTTAGGTATCATTATACTCCCAATTACTACTGGTGACACAGCACTTAGAAGCTCAAGAATGATTATAGAAGATTTTGTGAAAGATAAAGTAACTATCAAACCAAAAGTACTCATGATTTCAGCAAGCTTTGCAGTAGGTATACCCGCATTCTTCCTCTCAACTATTGATTATTCATTCTTATGGAGATATGTAGGATTTACTAATCAAATAGTAGCTACCGTGATGCTCTGGGTTAGTGTTAGTTACTTGTTGAGATACAGTAAAAATCATTTAGTAGCAGGAATACCCGCCTTATTTATGACTGGTGCCATAAGTGTATATGTATTATATGCTCCAGAAGGACTTTCACTTCCTTACCAAACTTCAATAATAGGCGGAGCAATTGTATTCTTAGTCATCGCATCATTATATGTTAGAGCTATTTTAAAACAAACAAATCCAAGTACAATCCCTTCACCAACTAGCGACTTATATACATCATAAATAGATAAGAGGCTGAGACAATTAATTCGTCCCAGCCTCTTATCTGGTTATAATGCTTATTAGTATAGCCTTTCCAGTCATTAATCTATCAATAAAATCAAAACAATTGTACTATTATAAAGTAAAGCACTTTTAAATAAGGAGAGATACTTATGACTATAGATGTTCAATCATTAAAAAATATATCCCCTATTATTTCAAATATTGCTCGTGGCGAAGAAATGTTTTGGAAAAATCCAGACTATCTAAACAAACAGTCTTTTCCATTTACATTGGACGATGTGATTGATGCTGAACAAAGATTGACTCGTTTTGCACCATATATTGCAAAAGTCTTTCCTGAAACTCAAAATAACCAAGGGAAAATTGAATCTCAAATTTTTCAATTAAACCATTTTAAAAAGACTCAATTTCCACATTTAAAGGGCAATCTTTTATTAAAAGGTGACCATGCGTTACCTATTTCAGGTTCTATTAAAGCACGTGGTGGTATTTATGAAGTGTTGAAATTTGCTGAAGAAACTGCCATTAAAGAAACTGATTTCACTGTAAATAGTGATTATAGCCTTTTAGCAACAGATTACTATCAAGATATATTTTCTAAATACCGTATTGCTGTTGGATCTACTGGTAACTTAGGTTTAAGTATTGGTATTATGAGTGCACAATTAGGTTTCAAAGTTACAGTACATATGTCACAAGACGCAAAAGAATGGAAAAAGGACCTCTTAAAATCAAAAGGTGTTGAAGTTGTAGAACACATTCAAGATTATGGTTATGCTGTAAAAGAAGGCAGAAAAATCGCTATGAATGATCCATACTGCCACTTTGTTGATGACGAAGCTTCTAAAGATTTGTTTTTAGGTTATTCAGTGAGTGCTTTAAGGTTGGAAAAACAACTTAAAGAAGCAAATATTAAAGTTGATCAAGACCATCCTCTATTCGTATATTTACCATGTGGTGTCGGCGGAGGTCCTGGCGGTGTTGCATTCGGTTTGAAGTTAATCTTTGGTGATAATGTACACCCTGTCTTTATAGAACCTACAGAAGCGCCTTGTATGGCATTAGGTATGATTACAAAGTTACATGACGGTATATCCGTTCAAGATGTCGGATTATCTGGTAAAACTATTGCTGATGGGTTAGCAGTTAGCCGTCCTTCAAAATTAGTAGGTACTATAATGTCCACACTTTTATTTGGCTCTTGTACAGTCGAAGATAATCAATTATACCGTTACTTAAAAGCTTTAAAAGATACTGAAAATATATTTATCGAACCTTCAGCTACTTCCGGATTTCATGGCTTGAAATATATTCATGATTTAAATTATGATTCACAACATGCTACACATATCGTCTGGTCTACAGGAGGAAATATGGTTCCAGATAAAGAACAATCTATTTACTATCAACAAGCAATTGATATAGAAAGAAGGAGTTATTAATATTGATACTACTTATTATATTAGGTGTTGTAGCTGGATTATGTGTACCGTTACAAACATCGATAAACACTAAATTAGGCAGCTATACTAAATCACCAATCCTTTCATCTTTTTATTCATTTCTAATTGGAACCATCGTTCTAATAATAGTCAATTTAATAATGAATCCACAAAAGTTATCACCATCATTTATGATGAATCAAGATTTTTCTTATGTATGGTTTACTGGAGGATTACTTGGTGTTGTATTCTTAACAGGTAATTTACTATTGTTACCTAGAATTGGTGCAGCTTTAACAGTTGTCATGACTGTATCAGGTCAAATTATTATGGGAATATTCATTGACCAATTCGGCTTATTTAATGCTGATATACATCCAATAAATTTAGAAAGAATTGCTGGCGTAATTATTATGTTACTGGGTATATTATTAATGAATTACAAAAAATCATCTGACCGAATTATTACGACTAAATCACAACATACAAATTATTGGATGGTATTAGGTATCTTTACTGGTTGTCTTCCCCCTATTCAAACTGCAATCAATAGTGCACTCAGATATGAAGTTCAGTCATTCTATTTTTCTGCATTAATTTCATTTGCTATAGGGACTATCGCTTTATTCATACTTTCATTATTACTTGTTAGAAGAATTCGTTTTAGCTTTCATCACCCTGATCAAGGGACAATTAAGCCTCTTTACTTTATAGGAGGCGTATTAGGAGTAGTATTTGTTACAACTAATATTCTTTTAATGCCTGAGCTTGGTGCAGCTTTAACACTAATGGTTGTTATTTTCGGACAAATGTTAATGGGATTATTGATTGACCACTTCGGTTTATTCAATACACCTAAGTTTAAAATTACAGCAAGAAGACTAATAGGTGCGACATTAGTTTTCATAGGTATTGTAATACTTAAGTTATTCTAATCTATTTATAAAGGAGGACTCTGAATGGATCTTTCAATAAAATCTGGAGACGGCATGCTGAACATACGCGTTGGTGCTATTATTAAAGATAAGCACGGTTACTGTTTTCACTATGATAAAAAACATGAATACTACACATTAATTGGTGGCAGAGTGAAATATTATGAAAGCTCAGATTCTGCTATTAAACGTGAAATCAAAGAAGAATTAGGCATAGAATGTGATGATATTTATTTTGTATCAACTATACAAAACTTTTTTGAATATGAAAGTACGTCATACCATGAAATTTTATTTATTTATCATGTCACATTAAAAGAATCTTTAAATGATTTAAACATTCCAAACAACCCAAAAATAGATTACGTTTCAGTCGGGATTTCAAATATTCCAGAAATTAATCTTCATCCTAGAAAAGCAAAAGAAATTATTTTAAAGAAAATTGATGTCCAACCCTTATTTATAAATAGAGATAATCCGAAATAAAATTAACAAAAAAAGAACGCATATTTTAGCGTTCTTTTTTTGTTAATTATAGTTCTTATAATCAATTAATCACTTAAATTCTCATTTTACAGTAAAATAATTAAAATAAATCCTCGAGATTTTTCAGCATGTATAATGGTTAAAGTATAATAAATTAGCTATTATATGT
>NZ_RXWZ01000085.1 GCF_003970575.1 Mammaliicoccus fleurettii | reverse complement strand
TGTCACTACAGATGTTAATAATACAGTAACAAATAATATAATTAGTAATTTATATAGTGGCATTGTAATTTCTTGCTTTTGCTTATTTTTAAATGGTTTCATTTACTCACAACTTTCTTGTCAAATATAATTTATTCTAACAGTTAATTCATACAAAGAAAAACACTTTGGTGCACTCGACACCAAAGTGTTAAACATTTAAAATTTCAACCATTCTTCATATGAATCAAATAAATCATCGAAAACACTCATTGGCTGAGTAAACATAGCTTCTGTTTCTAAATAGTCAGAAAGTGTATGATAATCATTTGTAAACTTTGGGAATGATAAATCTTGGAAAATTAAATCAGCTAATTTTCCGATTTCACTATTTTCATTACGTTTCGTTAGAGCATATTGATAGAATGAATATTGTTTCATTTATTTCATTTTCACATCAATAGCTTTAGTTTCACCTTTAACTAAACTTTCTAATGATTCAATGTTAATATTTTCTGCATCATCAGTATTTGTAATGATAACAGGACTAATAACAGATTTAACTTTAGCTTCGATTGTTTCGATGTCAAATTTCAACAATTCATCACCTTTACTTACTACGTCGCCAGTGTTTACAAGTGCTTCGAAACCTTCTCCACCTAATTGTACAGTTTCTAGACCAACGTGTATGAGAACTTCTAAACCATTAGAAGCTTTAATACCTACTGCATGATTTGAAGGTTTAAATACATTAACAATTTCGCCGTCGAAAGGTGCTACTACAACACCTTCTGAAGGTTTAATACCAAAACCTTCACCCATCATTTTTTGAGCAAAAACAGGATCTGGAATGTCTTCAATAGCTACATATTCTCCAGTAATTGGTGCATATACTTCAACATTTGTATCTTTAGATTTGTTACCGCCAAATAATTTTTTAAACATAAGTATCTTCTCCTCTAGTTATTAAAATGATTTACTAATTCTCCATACCCTAATTCTTCTAACTTATCGTATGGTATAAATTGTACAGCAGCTGAATTAATACAATATCTTAAACCACCTGTTTCTTTTGGACCATCATTAAAGACATGCCCTAAATGGCTATCAGAATCTTCAGAGCGTACTTCAGTTCTTATCATACCATGAGTTTTATCTACAAGTTCTATAACTTCTTGATCATCTAATGCTTTTGAGAAACTTGGCCAACCGCAATCAGATTCAAATTTCTCTTCTGAAGTAAATAAAGGTTTACCTGATAATTTATCAATATAAATGCCTTTATCAAAGTGGTTCCAATATTCATTTTGAAAAGGTGGTTCAGTTCCATTTTGTTGTGTAACTAAAAATTCCATTTCATTTAATTCATCTTTATTTTTTTTTAGCATTTTAACGCCCCCAATATTTTTCTATAAATGCTTTACGTCCAGAACCTTGTTGATATCCTTGATAATGTGCAGGATTTTTTAAATAATAATCTTGATGATGCTCTTCCGCCGGATAAAAATTCTTATAAGGTTTAACTGGTGTAATGACGGGTTTATCAAAAATTTGTTGTTCATTTAATTGATTGATTTTATTTATTGCAGTTTCTTTTTGATCTTCATCATGATAGAAAATAACTGGTTCGTAACTTTCTCCTCTATCGAAAAACTGACCTCTATTATCAGTTGGATCAAATGTTTTAAAGTATATATTAAGAATAGATTCAAAATCTGTGTCTTCTTCATCATATTCAATTTGAACTGCTTCTACATGTCCAGTTTGATTTGTACAAACTTCTTCATAAGTAGGATTCTCAGTATGTCCCCCACTATAACCAGAAGTAACTTCTATAATGCCAGGAAATTCATTGAATGGTTTCACTAAACACCAAAAACATCCCCCAGCTAATGTTGCATATGCCATAGTTGTACCTCCTTTGATGATTAATTACTTTAGCTTAATATCAAAATACCATTTTTTTGCTGAAATATCTAATGTTTGAATTTGTATAGATTCAACGTTATCAATATCTAATTGATCTAAAGAGAGATAGACAGACTCATCTTTAGGATTTACTTGAATATATGGTGGAAGGTCGCTATGTTTTTTTATTTGTGATAGTACAAATGGGTTTGAAATGTTCAGTTTACCTATATCAATAGCTTTTATTTCAAATTTTATAGTTTCATTATTTAACTTTACTGGTTTTGTTTTAAGGGTGATATCAATGTCTTTTCCCAATATTTTAGTACTTGTATCAAATGACAAAGATTTTGTTGTGATTTTCGATTGAATATTATACTTTTTAATTGAAGCATTCATTAATGATTCTAGTTCAGAATTACTAAAAGAAATCGTGAAATCTTTGTCGATTTTTTCAGGATTATTATTTGGATGGTTACTATCATCTGATATAGATACGAATATATATACCGTGGCTGTAAGTATTAATATAATAAGAATAACAAAAGCAAAAAACCATGCCCGATGATTCATCCAATTTTTATTTTCCATAAAAGAACACGCCTATAGCGCCTTCACCTGTATGTGTTGAAACGACAGGTGTTGTTACTGCAGTATCAAACTTTTGAATATTTTTCTTTTCTTTAATTGATTTCATAAGTTTATTCACTAGTTGTTCTGCATTTGCATCTGCTATACCTATTTTAATGATTTCTTTCTTTTCTAAAAATACATCAAGTTCTTTCATAAGGTATTTAATGACAGCATTTTGAGTTCTAGCATTATGCATCATTTCTATTTTTCCGTTAATTACTTCACCAATTAGTTTAATATTCATAAGTGAACCAATAAGCCCTTTAGCTTTCCCAATTCTGCCACCTTTAATTAGGTTGTCAATATTACCTATAACAACAAATAATCTTAAATTATTTTTAATAACTTCAAGTTGTTCAACAATTTCTTCAATATTTTTTCCTTCATTAATCATTTTAACTACTTCTTCAATTTGGAAGCCATAAGCTAAAGAAATGAATTTACTATCAATAACTGTAACTTTGCTATCAGTCATTTGTGCTGCTTGTTGTGCTGCACTGAATGTTCCAGATAACTCTGAAGTCATATGAATACTAATAATGTCCGAACCATCTTTACCTAATTCGTCATATGTCTCTACTATTTTACCAATTGCAGGTTGACTCGTTTTCGGTAGTTTTTTAGCTTCTCTCATTTTTTCAAGGAATTCTGTTGAACTCATTTCAGTTTGATCTTCATAAATAACGCCATCGATAAGTATATTTAATGGCACAACTGTTATATTGTTTTCCTTAAGATAATCTGCTGACAAGTCAGTTGTTGAATCAACAACGATTTTAATTTTTGACATAATGATTCTCCTTTAATGATTGAACAGTATTACTAATTTCCCCTTGGACATATTGGCTGACTTCTTGCATTGTTTTGTCTTCAAAGATTGAAGGATCAATCGGGTCTAAAATATGCACGTAAACATCTCCGGGAACGATTTTCTTTGAGTCTTGTGCTTCCATTATATTAGATGTTCCATATATTGCG
Organism: Mammaliicoccus fleurettii; assembly: GCF_003970575.1. Lineage (GTDB taxonomy): Bacteria > Bacillota > Bacilli > Staphylococcales > Staphylococcaceae > Mammaliicoccus > Mammaliicoccus fleurettii. The sequence goes on along the minus strand of NZ_RXWZ01000085.1, from coordinate 44,553 downwards.
ATTGGCACGATTTTAACTTTTGCAGATTTCGCCAATTTAAATGATCCTGCTTTAAATTCTTGCATTTCTCCACCTTTACTTCGACTTCCTTCTGGAAAAATTAGCAGTGAATGTTGTTCTTTTAATTTATTTATACCATCTTTAATCATTTTTAAACTTGCTCTTCTATTTGAGCGATCTAAATAAATACAATTCATTTCTTCCATCCATGGTTTTAAAAATGGAATATTTTCTACTTCTTTTTTTGAAATAAAACCAAATGGTTGTGGTAAATGATTAATTAATACTGGAATATCAAAGTTTCCTTCGTGATTTGAAATATATAACACGGGTTCGTCTAGTGAATTTGTGTTACCAGTAATATGAGTTTGAACACCTGCTGATTCCAAAATTCTTGTTGCCCATTTTCTAGCATATAAATAAACCATTTCATCTTGAGTTTGTATATCATCAACCAGCACTTTTTTCTTCTTAACTTTATTTAACTGTGAAGTAACTAGCGCTGCATATCCAATGATATAGCCAAATGTTTTAGCTGTTCTTAACATACTATTATTTCCTTTCCAAATGCATATATGTGTGAGGTAATGTGTTTTTTTCATCTAATGTACCTGCTTCAGATGATATAACTTTCCAATCTTTAAATTCGTATGGTGGGAAAAAGGCATCACCTTGGAATTTATCTTCAATAACAGTTATATACATATCGTCGACGCGATCCATCATTTGCTCGTATAGACCTTGTCCTCCAAATATAAATATATGTCCATCTAAATGATCAATTTCATCTAAGGAATGAATGACATCTACACCTTCATGTTCAAAAGAACGATTTGAAGTTAATACGACATTTCTTCTATTTGGTAGTGGTCTACCTAATGATTCAAATGTTTTTCTTCCCATCACAATAGTATTACCCGTTGTTAATGCCTTCACTCTTTTTAAATCATTTGGTAAATGCCATGGCATTTTATTATCTAAACCTATTACTCTGTTTTGATCATGACATACTATAATTGATTTCATTGTATTTACTCCTTCTTAAACTGCAATTGGTGCTTTAATACTTGGATGTGATTGATAATCTACTATTTCTAAATCTTCATATTCAATATCGAATAATGACTTATCAGTATTAATTTTAAGTTTAGGTGCAGAATATGAATCTCTAGAAAGTTGTTCTTCAATTGCTTCGATATGATTTTTATAGATGTGAGCATCTCCAAAAGTATGAACAAACTCCCCTACTTCTAGGTTACATTCTTTAGCAATTAAATGTGTTAATAAACTATAACTAGCAATATTGAATGGTACTCCTAAAAAGATATCGGCACTTCTTTGATATAACTGACAGCTTAATTTTCCATCTTTAACATAAAATTGGAATAACGTGTGACATGGTGGTAAAGCCATTGTCTCAATTTCAGTTGGATTCCATGCAGAAATAATATGTCTACGAGAATTTGGATTTTGCTTAATATTTTCAATTAATGTCTTAAGTTGATCAAATCGTTGACCATCTTGATCTTTCCAATCTCTCCATTGTTTACCGTAAACGTTACCTAAATCACCATATTTTTGCATAAAATCATCGTCGTTAAGTATTTTATTTTTAAAAATAGCTAATTGTTCTTTATATTGATCGTTAAACTTGTCATCAACTAAAGCACGACGACCAAAATCATTCATATCAGGTCCATTATATTCTTCACTTTCAATCCATTTTTTAAAAGCCCATTCATTCCAAATGTTATTTTTATATTGTAATAAGTATCTTATATTAGTATCACCTTTAATAAACCATAAAAGTTCGGTAGCGATTAATTTAAAAGATACCTTCTTAGTTGTTAATAGAGGAAATCCTTCAGACAAGTCAAATCTCATTTGGTGGCCAAATATAGAAATAGTACCCGTACCAGTTCTATCGTCTTTACTTTTACCTTCGTTTAATACTTTGTTACATAAATCATGATACGCTTTATCAAAGTTATTCATTTGAGCACCTCTTTTTCTTTATTCTTCCTTATCTATATTAACGAAAAAAATTATATTTTACTACTGATATAATAGAAAATGATATCGATAAAAGATAGAATCTTTCACTAAAATTATGTATAATAGAATTAAATTAACGAAGAGATCACAATTCAAAGGAGGCTATTTCAATGAATGAAATATTCGCTGTTATAGGGTTTTTCTTATTATTAAGTTATATGATTAGTATGTGCATTACTGAATAGTACTTAAAAGGGGCAATAGAACTTGGGACTTAAATCCCTTTCTTAACTAAAATCACCCAATCCGTTAGTCTTATTTTCGGATTGGGTGATTTTTTATTTTGATTTTGTACTTAGTCCATAATGTGTTTTAGAACTTTTTCGTAAACATTGTGTGACTTTTAATTTTTTAAAGATATGACTTTTATAATGTGCCTTTACTATTAAATATTTATAATCTTCAATAGGTTTTATGTTTTGAATTACATCTGTCATTCGAGACAATTCACCCATTCTATCGTTTTCGACTAACGTTTGTTCAAACATGTGATCTAAATAAAGTACATCTACTAATTTAGTGTTTTGCTTAACCCAATTGTTGTAATCATCATTTATAAAATGAATGCGTTCAAATTCTTCTGGTTCTAGATAATTTTTCATGCCTTCTGAAATAACGAAATATATAAGAGGATTTTGCTCTATTGCATATATATTTGCTTGCTTAAAAGTCTTCAATGTCATATAACTATCTCTTCCAAACCCCATTGTTCCATCTATGAAATTAAAAGTTGATAAATTACTTGTTATATCATTCAGCATTTCTATAAGTATAGGTTGTTTATTTTGTTTCAACATGTGTAATTTAACTTTTACGGTATCTAAATGAAAATAAATTGGAGTCTCCGGTGAAAAATATAATTTTGGCCCATTTCTTTCAAAGACTATGATCGGTGTAGTATCATTTTGAAATAATTGCTTAATTGTTAGTTTGTTTCGTTTGATAGTTTTAACTTCATTCACAAATTCTAATTTAGATAATATAGCAAATGCATCTTCTACTTGATTGTAGAGAGATGCATTAACTTTAACTGCAGTTGTTAATCTAACGTTAGTCACAGTATTCATCAAAAGCGTCTTTAATATCCATGCAAATCTCTTGGATATCTCTTCCTTCAATATGTTCACGTGGCATAAAGTATTTAAGCTCTTTACCTTTAAATAAAGCCATAGATGGACTTGATGGTACTTGAGCAATATATGCTCTCATCGTTTCTGTTGCTTCTTTATCTTGACCAGCAAATACAGTAGCTGTTCTAGCAGGTTTCTTATCGTTTTGCTGAGCTACTGTGACAGCTGCTGGACGAGCTAAACCTGCCGCACAACCACATACTGAGTTAACTACAATAAACGTTGTTTCATTTTGATTTACATTATCCATAAAATCTTTAACTGCATCAGGTGTTTCTAAACTTTCGAAACCTTGTCCAGTTAATTCTGTTCTCATCGGTTGAGCTAATTCTTTCATATATTGTTCGTATGCATTCATAATATTATTCCTCTCTCTTTCTATTCGCCATTTGTTTCCACACAGATCCTAAAGCAGCTTCACCATTTTCAATTCTTTCAATTGCCATTTGAACTTGTAGTTTAACGTCAAATGCTGGATCATCTTGTCTGTTTTTTAAAGCTTCTAAAGCTGTTTCATCGCCTTCATCAAATATAAACATAGCTGCACGCCATCTTACAATTTTTTGAGGATCTTCAAGTGCTTCGATCATAACGGGTAAAGCTTCTTTATAGCCTAAGTCACTTAAACAATCTCCAGCAGTTCTTCTTACAGAAACAACTTTATCTTTCATACCTTCATATAGATAAGGTAATGTTTCTTTTTGCTCTATCATTCCTAATAAAACGATCGCCATTCTTCGTACTTGAGGTTTCTCATCATGTAATGCTACTTCCAATAATGAATAATCCTCTTCAGTAGGAGTTGGAAAATCGTTTAACATTCTTAATTTTACTTTCCAATCTTGCTCTTGTTCAAAAGTTTCTTTATCAACATGAACAAATTGTTTTTCAGGAATTGTAATATCACTTGTTAAAGCTTCTTCAACTAGCTCATCTAAAATTGCTTTAGGATATAATGCTAGTAATTCTTCTTGAACTGTTTCAAGAACTTCTTCAACTTCACCATAACGAACGCCTAAATCTTCCCATTTTCTCAAAAATACAACATTATCAGTGTCTTTAGTAGCTTTCAACATACTATCGATATAAATCTCTGGTAATTGTTTTCTCTTTTCTTCTTCTTGAGTTGTTAATTTAATTTGGTATGGAATTCCTTTAAACTTTAAGACTTCTGCTTTTACTTCACCAAAATGTTCATTTACTTGATTGTTATTTGAGTCTGAATCCTGATCTGACCCAGAAATAGCAGTTGTTACATCTTTTAGTAAAGTATCCCAATTTTCTTTAGGACGTTTATCCACGGCAATAAAATCCATAACATGGAATACAGATTTAATACCTTCTAAATTTAATATACGGTTAATGAATTCAGGATTATGATCATTAACTTCTGTATAAGTGTTTGAAGATCTGTCTTCCTTTTTAAATGATAAAACGATTTTCATAGTGTTAGGACTTGGTGTTGGTTCAACTCTAACAATTTCCATAATATCCTCCTTATTGCAATTTGTTGCCTAGTTGTTTAATTCGTATACCTACAGAACATTCAGATATACAATATTGATGTGCTTGGTGTTTTCCTCGAGTTTCTCTATAATGCGTTTTAAGTAAACACCCTTTGCAGTATGTTTCCATTAATTGATCTATTTGTTTGATTGCTACTTTTTCTTCTTGAGCTAAAATAAGTGTCACTCCCTTACTAGACCGTTATTATACCATTCATAATACGAATTGTTTACGATAAAGCTTATTGATTTTTATAACTTTGAGCCGTATAATAAATAAGTTCGATTATCGCGGTTTCTAAACACCCGCAATATCAAAATTTAGGAGGAACAAAGTTATGTATAATGAATTAATAGGAATCGGTACATTCTTCATCACATTTATATTGATGCTAGTCCTATACCGTTTCTTTGGAAAAACTGGCCTATTTGTTTGGGTTGCTATAGGTACTATTATAGCAAATATACAGGTTATTAAAACAGTAGAACTATTTTCAGTTAGTGCAACACTTGGAAATGTAATGTTCGCATCAATTTATCTTGCAACAGATATATTAAATGATATATATGGTAGAAAACAAGCTAAAAAAGCAGTTTGGCTTGGATTTTCATCAGTTATCGTAATGGTCATTTTACTTCAATGTTCGCTAACATTCATACCAGCTCAAGATGATGTTTCACAAAAAGCGCTGGAAACTATTTTTAATATTGTACCTAGAATTGCATTAGGTTCAATAATCGCTTATGTTATTGGACAACATTTAGATGTACTTTTATTTAATTTAATTAAGAATAAGTTCTCATCAGATAAAACATTCTATATAAGAGCATATGGTAGTACTATTGTCAGTTCTATAATTGATACAGCAATATTTGTGTTAATTGCATTTTATGGCAACCTACCAAATAGTGTAGTATTTGAAATCTTTATTACAACATATTTCTTAAAACTACTTACAACAATATCAAATGTACCATTCGGTTACATTGCAAAGTCAATGTATAGAAAAGGCAAAATTAATGATTAAAACAGGTAAGTATTATAACTTTTAATACTGAAAAAATCTCCCAATCCTTAAAATTATTTTAGGAATGGGAGATTTTTTTAACACATTATATATTATTAATTCTCTTCTTTTTTATCTTTACGACGACCAAATAAGAATAATGCGCCCACACTTGCAAATAAAGTACCGAATAAAGTTGCGTTTTCAATTGGTTGTTCACCAGTATTAGGTAGAACTTCTGTTTTTGAAACATTTTCATTATTCATTTCTTTATTTTTAGTGATTTTATTTTGTTCATTGCCTATTGAAGTTTCTTTTAAAGCACTTTCTAGTTTGTTATTAGACAATTTGTTTTGATTATGAGGTTCTATAAGTTCATGAGATTTAATTGTTTGAACAGAATCTTTATTTTCTGTCTTTCTAGAATTTGACATGTCATGTCCACTTTCTTTTGAATTAACAATTATTTTAACATTTACTATTTTTGTAGAACCATCTGGATAAGTAACTTTATCAGGAATAGTTTGCTTAGTACCTGAAATTACATTTGCTGGAGGTGTAACTGATAACGCACCAGTTTTAGAATTTATTTTTATATTCCACTTACTTGGTACTGTTGCTCCAGGTATTTCGAATTTTGTGTTTTTAGGCAGTTTTCCATCACCAATTTGTGGAATGGTAATACTTTTAACAGGTGAAATATTTATCGGATTATCACCATATCCAGGCTTGTTTTTATCTACATCTTTAACTTTGTTATTAATCATATCAGTAGGATTTGATTGTAACTTAAGTTTTGAATTATCTGAAGCAATCGGTGATTCTGCTTTGCCCGTTACTTTCGCTGTATATTTATTTTCAGGTAATGGTGCTGTTGGTATAATTTCAACAATACCTTGATCATTTGCGATCCCTTCTCCAACCTTGTTACCATCTTTATCGAAAATTTCTACTTTATAGCCTGGTTTAGATATTATGATAATTGGATCTTTTGTACTAGCTTTACCCGTTAAGTCTGTTTGAGTATCAGGTTTAGTTGATTGTGTTGTATCTTTCGATTTGACTAGTTCAGAAGCATCAGACGTATTCGGTGTTTCAGCGTTATCCGTTGCTTTGGTTGTGATATTACCTTCAGGTAATGGTTTTGTCGGCGTAATTTCAACAATACCTTGATCATTAGCGACGCCTTCACCAATCTTATTGCCATCTTTATCGAATAATTCTACTTTAGATCCTGGATCAGCTTTTACAACGATTGGATCTTTCGTACCAGCTTTACCAGTTAAATCTGTTTGAATCACAGGTTTAGTAGGCGACGTTGTATCTTTCGTTTTGACTGGTTCAGAAGCGTCAGACGTATTTGGCGTTTCCGCATTATCTGTCGCTTTAGCCGTGATATTACCTTCAGGTAATGGAATAGTTGGTGTGATTTCAGCTACACCTTGATCATTAGCGATGCCTTCACCAATCTTATTGCCATCTTTATCGAAGATTTCAACTTTAGTTCCAGGGTCAGCTTTTACAGTAATTGGATCTTTCGTACCAGCTTTACCAGTTAAGTCTGTTTGAATGACAGGTTTATTTGGAGGTGTTGTATCTACAACGGTGAATTTGAAATTTTTACCTATACTATTTCCACTTGGATCTACATATTCAACAGATATTCTACTTGTACCTTCAGTTGTTGGTGTACCGGTAATTTGCTTAGTTTGACTGTTATAAGTTAGTCCTGGAGGTAAACCTGTTACGCTAGTTGGTTCTACATCACCGCTATTATCTGTCGCGTTAGGTATCGATATCGGTTGTATAGCTACATCTTTTTCATTAGTTTTATTTTGTAGAGTTGGAGCTACAGGTGGTGTCGTGTCTATAACTTCAATTACTACTGGCACATCATCGTAACTGTTATCTGGGTATGTTACTCGTACTGTAGCATTTTTATCACCGACAGTTCGCGTATCTATTTGTGTTATATACTCATATCTTGTACCATTTGGTGTTCCAGCTGGTAAACTGATTGATTGGTCGACAGATGGTGTTTCATTTATCTCAACTGTTTGGTTAATAGCAGTTGGATTATATCTATCTGCATCTGTTTCTTTACGAGTAGCGACTTTTGGAGCACTCGGAAACAATTCTCTTCCTTTAGTTACTATTCTTGCTGTAACATCTCCTTCAGGAATATCTACTGTCGGTGTTATAGGTGCTTTACCATTTGATTGGACAACACCTTCAACAATTACATTATTACTTTTATCGTATAATTTAATTGCTAATCCTGGTAATGAATATACAACAACAGGAGTTTTGGTATTAGCTTTTTCAGTTAAATCTGTATGAATAGTAGGACTAATAGTGGTATTATAAACACCTCTAACTCTAAATGTATTTTGTTTATTTCTAATGCTAGTATTCAATCCACCAGCACCAATAACAAATGATTTGAATTTATGATCACCAGTTGATGTATCTGTAGGGTCTTCATATTTTGAAAGTAATGTTGTTAATGGTACTCTCACTTCAAATTCAACAATAATTTTCTCAGAATGAGATCCATATACTACTTTGACTTGAGATGTAAGAGGATAGATGAAATCTCTTGTTATATCATTATATATTTGAGGTCTCTTTAATCTAAACGTCTTATTTAAATCTTCGGTATAAACTTTAATTGTATTTATGCTTTGGCCATTTTTTTCTAATTTAACTATTTTAATATTTCCTTCACTTGCAGCGAAATAATATTTCATACTTCCTCTATTGGCACTGTTGTCATTGAATTTAATTTTATATCTTATAACAGCATTATCACCTTCACGTGCTACGTTTACTAATTGCATATTAGCAAGTAAATGGAATTGGTCTCCTTGGTTATTACCACCAAAGTCTCTATCACCCAGAGGACCAAAGTCATATTCTTGAGCAATACCTGTTGGATATGGTCCTTGAGCAGCTCTAAACACTGATAAACTAGGAGCAGGATAAATATTTCCGTAATTTGATTGGAAAGATTTATTTAAAGCTAATGCTTTTTGTTGTGCTCTTGTTAAATCATAATAGAAAGCTTGAATATTTAAGTTCTTAAGTTCTTCAAAATCAATTGAAAAAATCTCTCTTGGACTTAATTTCTTAAATTCTTCAACAGTCATCTTATTAGAGGTACTTCAGTTACTTTGACTGTTTTAGGTGTCACGTTATTATCATTATTATTTGTATTATTTATCTCATTATTATTTCTATTTTGAATTGCTTCATTTGAATTGTTTTTCTCTACAATTGTTTTTTCATTATTTTCAGGTTCAGTTAAATTTGTTTTTATTTCTGTATGTGGCGTTTGTTGAGGAGATGAATTATGTTGATCTACTGTATTTGTCGTAGTTGACGCCTTGATAGATTGGTTTACATTATTTTCAGGTTTATCTAATTCTTTATTATTTTCTTTAGTAACAATCGTATCTTTGTTTAATGTGTTTTCCTCATTATAAGTTGATTTTTCTGTATTTTTTTCTTCTTGTGTTGTTTCATTCCCCACTTTTGATCTTTGATTATCTATTTCTTCAGCTTTAGATTGTTCTTCTATTTGTTCATTTGTTTTTACATTATTAGTTGGTGCTTCATTATTCTGTTCTACATTTTCGTTTGTGTTTTGATTTGATTGTTCATTACTTGTATCATTTGTTGTTTCTGTAGGTTTTACTGATTCTTCTTGATTGGTAACATCTATATTTTTTTCTGATGCAAAAGCTTTATCTGATGGATTACCAAGAAATAAAAGTGTGCCGATTAATATTGAGCATGTACCAATAGTATACTTTCGAATACTAAACTTTTGTAATTGCCGTTGATTGTCCATTAGCAATCTCCTTTTCATAGATAATAATTTAAATTGGAGTGCTACTTTACTCATACGATGATTCTTATGTAACTATTTTATTTTTATTTCACTAGTAATGTGTTCAAAAAATCTCTAAATGAATCTAAGATATATGAGCTAAGTTTCACACTAGCAATATGTGAATGGTGATATTAAATTACTCTCCTTCCATATAAACTATTCACATATTTGATTTGGAACAAAATTAAATTTTGTTCCAAAATATTATATCATCTTTATTGTGCGAATAAAATACTATATTTTTAAATCTCTATAAAATATTTATATAAATTTTAAACTCTATAATATCTCGTTATAGTATGTCGTATTCAAATATTATTCCTGTATTCTCGCTTGCATTTAATTGAACTATGCTAGATGTTCATGTAAATTAGATATAATGATGAATTTAATTGAAAGAGATGATATTAGTGCCACAAATTTATTTTGATGCAGCGACTAAAGGTAATCCTGGTGAAAGTACATGTGGAATTGTAATTATAGTAGATAATGAGAGGCATTATTTTACGGAAAGCTTAGGATTGATGGATAATCATCGTGCTGAGTGGGAAGCATTTATCTTATCACTAAAGCATGCTGCTGAATTAAATGTTAATAATGCTTTAGTGTATACAGATTCAAAATTGATTGGTGATAGTATAGAGAAAAATTTTGTGAAGAATGAAATGTTTAAATCGTATTTTAATGAATATAAACAATTGCAACAGAAATTTGATTTAGTATTTGTTAAATGGATACCAAGAGTACAAAATAAAGAAGCTAACCAATTAGCACAAACTGCATTAAGAAAGCATTTGAAAAAACGAAATAAAAAATAATAACCGCCAACTACATTGTTGGCGGTTATTATTATGAAAAGTTATTCATTAAATATTTACTTGAAACAAACAGTTCATGTTCATTACAAATATTTATAGAATTTTCTATATGATGATTGTATGTCATTTTATTTAATAAGTCTTCTGTTTCAAGTGGTACATCTGTATGAATTTGAGCTAGTCGTTTGGACATGGCTAAATCATCTCTATATGTGATAATTTTATTTTGTTGTCCTGCAGTTAATTCATCTATATTTTCTATAACATTTTCAACTGATTGATATTGTTGAATAAGTTTTATTGCAGTCTTCTCACCTATTCCTTTAACACCTGGATATCCGTCAGCAGTGTCACCCATAAATGCTTTTACATCTACTAATTGATGTGGCTCAAGACCATATTCTTCTCTAAATTTATGGATATCATATTTATTATATATATTGAATCCTTTTTTTGTTAGCCAGATGTTAACGTTTGTATCAATACATTGCAATAAATCACGGTCACCACTTACTACGTATGTTTCGTACCCTTTTTCTTGTGCCTTTTTACTAATCGTACCGATAACATCATCCGCTTCATAATTTGTTATACCTAAGTTAAACATTCCTAATTTTTCAGCAATCTCTTTCGCTCTATCAAATTGAGGTATCATCTCTTCTGGTGGTGCAACTCGGTTAGACTTATAAGCTTCAAACATGTCGTTACGAAATGTTTTTGAACCCATATCCCAACATACTGCAACGTGTGAAGGTTGTATATCGTTAATAACTGTATACGTATGTCTAACGAAACCTTGTACCGCGTTTGTGGGAATCCCTTTTGAATCTCTCATAAATTGCTTATGGATACTTGTAGCGTAAAAATGTCTAAATAATAAAGCCATTCCATCTATTAATAATATTTTATTTCCCATTTTGTTCTCCTCTATATCTCTTTTAAGACTTTTTCGATTTGTTCTATGACATTATTATCTATGTTAACAGATAAATATGATTCTATCAGTTTAATCGTTTCTTTGTTGTAATCTACTATATAATGTTCAGCTAAGTTATCATAGCCTTCAAGATTTTTAGTTAAAGCATTGTTAAAGTAGACGATTGGTTGATCTAATAACGACATTGTATCATTTAATATTGATGTTTGTACGTCCTTAGCTTTAGATGTTTTTAACAAATCTTTTTTCGAAATGGAACTAATTGTTTGATTAGAGATGTCTTGAATATTGATGTTTATCGGTTCTGGATTTATTTCATTGATAAAATCATGTTTGAACTTTGATACTAATATTGACGCTTCGTTTAATTCAACGATTGTTGGTGTAAGTAAATCATCAAATGTTCTTGAATAAAAGTTCTTTAATCTTTCAACTATGAGTGAACTTTCTAAACTTAATTTTTGATTTAAATCATCGACATATTGTTTTGTACTTGTTTGAAGTGATTGTTTAAAATCATCTGTAACAGTAGAAGTATTAAAATGTTTTTTCACAATATCGTTTAGTTGTATATTTAATCGGTCTTTCAAATAATAAAGTTGATCATGAATTTCTTTTTCTAGTTGATGATGCGATTTTACAACTATTTGATTAGTGAAGTTTTGTTTTTCTTTATATTTAAGTAATGTAGTATTTCTTTTTTCTAATTGTGCTTTATCTTGTCTATACGTATGGACCATTCTTTCAAGTTCACTAATCAATTGATTAATTCTTGATTCTACTTGAGATTGTAGGACAGTTTTACTTTCAACTTTAACAAAATGATCTATTGCGTTCATGAAATTATTGAAATAGTCGTCATAATTTTTAATAGCGAGTTTACTAGATACAGGATAACATTCAGGATTAATGTTTAATGCATCTAATGAGGACTCCACATATGAAATAACTGCATTTTTATCTTCTTCGGATTCAGCTAAGTCAATTGCATTAATAACGAATTTTAATCCTTGTGTTTGTTGCAAATTATTCATATCTCTCATATAAGTTAAAAATTCGCCATCTTTATCTGTAAAGGCATGGTTGTAATAGCTAACATATATTATAAGATCACTTGAAGCTATTATTTGTTCAGTTTCTCTCGTGTGTCTTTGGTTATTAGAATTTAATCCAGGTGAATCGATAATAATTTTATCTTTTAACCATTCTTCTTCAAGTCTTAAATTAATTTTATGCACAAATGCTGCGTGCGTATCATCTGCAGTTAGTTTTTCTAATTCTTCAAGTTTAAACTCAGTGGCTTTCTCTTTTTTCAGTGTATCTTCATAATATTTGAAGTTTGTTTCAATAGCTTCAAAAAATGCTATATGATTACTCGATAAAGAAGGATGTTGTTTTATATTTTTATCTTCTATAAAAGACTCAATAGAATCATAATTTTTATTCGCAAATTCTGTTATATGATTAATTTCTTCGAGTAATTGAGAATAAGTTTTAAAAGTAACTTCTTGTTTTGTTCCATAACTAATTTCAGTAATACTTGCAGTAGTTGGGTTTGGTGAACTTAATAATATAGGATTTCTTAAAATAGCATTAATTAAACTACTTTTCCCTGCACTGAATGTACCAAATACCGCGATTTTTGTAATGTTATTTTCTATACGCTGAACTTGGTTATGAATGTTTTCTACTTCACCTTCAAATAATGGAAGATTTTTCAACTTTGTTAATTTTTCATTTATATTAACGAGATTACTTTCTTTTTGTTTTGAGCTTTCTACTTTATATTGATGTTTCTTCTCAATTTGATTTCCTAAATCTATTTCTTCAATACGTACAAAATGTCTATCAATTAACTTATCAATAGATTCATCCAGATGAATATAGTAGTGCTGGTAATTATTTGTTATAAGAGAAGATTTTAAATTTTTGAATTCAATATATTCTTCATATTCACTTAGCTGGTTTGCACCTTCATTAGTTTCATTATGCACTTCACTTGAATTCACAATTTCTTCTATAAGTTGATTTGTATCATTACGAACTTTTCTAGTGATGATATCTACTATACCTTTCGTATATATAATTACATAATCATTCGTAATAGACGTTTGCTCTTGGACATGTTCAGCAAGTTCTTCTTTAGAAATTGTATATTGTTGGTTGATAATTTTTTCGAAAAGATTGGAATCTTTAATGTATTTATTAAGATGTTCTAATGATTTAATCCATACTTTTGTTATTTCATCATGTATTTTTAAATCTAATTCTTCTTTTACCGTATTTAACTTTTCTTCTTGAATAAGTTCTTTTTTCTTATCTTTGTTGAATAACCCTTTTACTTTATAATCTTTAGCTGTCGTTTCTAAATAAACACGAATCGTTTCTCTCATTTCGTAAGGCATTAGATAAGCGTTATCTAATATTTTTTTTCGCTTTTCTTTTAAATTTGATGTGAATTGATCTTTATTTTGAATAAGAGACTGTTCATTTTGAACGTTGAATTTTTCTTTATATGTTTGATAATCTTCATCAAATGTTTCTTCAGTTGATTCAATGTCTGAAAGAATAGATTCCATATGACGATTTATATATTCTAATTGCTCTTGTTTAATATAATTTGTTACGCGTTCAATAAATACTTGATGTTCAGTTCTGTTTTGATCAAGTTGATGAATGTATTCATTGAATTCAACTTTTTCATTGTTTGGTGTTTCATACTTTGATACATAGAATATTTTCTCTAAATTAAGTTTCCAATCTGTTACTGCTTTATTAACTCTACGTTTATATATATCAAAAGCTATTTCATTTTCATCATGTTTATCTACTTGATTCACTAGCAAAATAACAGGTATATCTAATTTGTTAAGAGACTTAATGAAATTGAAATTCATATCTGATTGTACGTGGTTATAGTCTACTGTATAAAAAACATAATTCGAAGTCAGTAAATATTGAAATGCACTTTCTCTATGGTTGTCACTCATAGAATCTACACCTGGCGTATCTTGAAAAGTGAAACCTTTATTAAATTTATCAGAAGTAAACTCTATCTCGATTGATTCTACCTTACGATCTTCAGTATTTAATCTTTTGACATCTTCTTGGTTATTCACCACTGTATATTGGTTATCACTTAAATTGACGGAAATACTATTTTTATTTGATGAAATTAATTGTGCGGTATTACTCGTTGTCGGCACTGGTGAACTCGGTAATATGCTTTGGCCGATAACATTATTTATTAATGTAGATTTTCCAGCTGAAAAATGACCTACAAAGCTAACAGTATATTGTTCATTATATACTTTCTTAATCATTTCATTGATTTGTTTAATCAATTGTTGATTTGATGATTTTTCAATTTCTTTTTTTAGTTTATAGAGTAAATCTAATGATTCTTGATTACTTTCCATTTTAATTCCCCTTCATTTATGCACAAATAATTTAAATAATGTGATTTACATCACATTTTTTTCTATCTCTATTCTATTATAAATAATGAAGAGAATATAAGAAAGGATGAATCATATGACAGTCCAAAAAAATGACCTTAGTAATAAAACTGATGACCATTCACATGATGATCTCGACCTAAGAGGCACGCTCTACTCAGTTTTTACATTGGGAGGAATTTTTGCAGTATTATGGGTGATTTGTTTTATTTTATTTTTGATAAGAATGTAAGGGGTGAAATTTGTGCATAAATATGAAAAGTTATGGTTAACCATAGGAACAGCTTCTTTAGTATTGTTTCTCGCAATTTTAATAATCACTGGATTACATAATGGACATAAGCCAGCCGCTTCTGGTAGAGAGTATGTAAATCCAGATAAAGTCGATCAAATTGAACCTTTTAATAAGCCGGGTCTCAATAAAGTGGATGGTAAAGATTATGACTATGAACTAGTAATAGTCGCTTCAGCTTTTAATTATCAACCTGGGAAAGTAGAAATACCTAAAGGTTCGAAAGTAAAAATCATTGCAACAAGTAAAGATACTTTGCATGGCTTCAGTTTACCTGGAACAAACGTTAACATGATGCTTGAACCAGGACACATTAGTGAATATACAAAGACATTTAATGATAAAGGCGAATATTTGATCATCTGCAATGAATATTGTGGTGTCGGTCATGCAGATATGAAGTCGATGATAAAGGTTGTGGATAAAAAATGATAACACGTTTAAATAAGTCAGACAGTAAACTCGTTATGGCACATATGTATGTGGCAATTGGTTGTTTAATTCTAGGGGGACTCGCAGGTTTATTACAAACTTTCGTCAGATCAGGTTTATTACAATTACCTAAGAATATTTCTTATTATCAAATTTTGACTGTACACGGTATTGTTTTAGCACTTGTACTTACAACTTTCTTTATTTTAGGGTTTCAATATTCAGCAGTAGCCAAAACATGTGGACATTTAACATCCGTACAAAGAAAATTAGGATGGATTGGCTTTTTTGTAATGATTGTTGGAACACTTATGGCTGCTACAATGGTGTTACTTAATAAGGCAACAGTTTTATATACTTTTTATGCACCATTACAAGCACACGTCATATTCTATGTAGGTATGGCTTTAGTAGTTGTAGGTAGTTGGATTTCTGTAATTGGCCAAATTTTGAAATATAGAGAATTTAAGAAGACTTATCCAGGTAAGAAATCTCCCCTACTTAGTTATATGGTAGCAATAAATGGAGTAATGTGGATTGTATGTTCGTTAGGGGTTGCAGCAACAGTGCTTTTTCAATTAATACCATGGTCTTAAGGTTTAGTTGAAAGAGTTGATGTGTCTTTAAGTAGAACATTATTTTGGTATTTTGGACATGCATTAGTTTATTTCTGGTTATTGCCAGCTTATATGTGTTGGTATGCAATTGTACCGAAAATAATAAACGGCAAAGCATTCTCAGATAACTTAGCAAGAATGTCATTTATGCTTTTCTTATTCTTCAGTATTCCTGTTGGGATACACCACCAATTAGTTGAACCTGGAATTGATGATATATGGAAGTATTTACAAGTAGTTCTAACATTTATGGTAGTAGTACCTTCATTTATGACAGCATTTAGTTTATTTGCAACTTTCGAGCATCATGGGCGTTCTTTAGGATATAAAGGATTATTTACATGGTTTAAATCTTTACCTTGGAACGATGCAAGATTTGTATTACCTTTCTTAGGTATGTCGGCATTTATACCTGGAGGTGCTGGAGGCTTAGTAAATGCTTCAGCACAAATGAATGGTCTTATACACAATACGATTTGGGTAACTGGACATTTCCATTTAACAATCGCATCAGCTGTTATATTAACTTTCTTCGGCATAATGTACTGGTTGATACCTCATTGTACAGGCAGAAAATTGACTAAATTTACTAATAAATTAGCAATTATACAAGGTTATACTTGGGCTATCGGAATGACAATTATGAGTGGTGCAATGCACTATGTAGGTTTATTTAAAGGTGCTCCAAGAAGATCGACTTTTTCTGAATATGGTGGCGCTAAACAAGCGGCAGAGTGGATCCCGTATCAAGTTTTACAAGCCGTTGGGGGAACAATTCTATTTATTTCAATTATATTAGTTGTAATGATATTTATACACTTAGCTTTCTTATCACCAAAAGGAGAAGAAGAATATCCAATTGCGGAAGCATTAGATGAGCAACAACCAGTAACTAAACTTGTAGAAAACTGGAGATTCCTCATCATCATTACTGTATTATTAATTCTAATAGCTTATACAGTTCCGATTGGTCAAATGTTTATAGATCCACCACCAGGCGCTAAAGGATTAGGTGAAGGTAAACTTTGGTAAGTAAATTGAAATTTTATTAAGTACGCTTCATACAAAAAAGATGAAACACCCACAATTGGATGTTTCATCTTTTTATTTATGTTTTATTTACTTCGCTTACCCCAATATTGATAGTAAGTACATTCGATATAACCGTTAAATAATTTTCTTCGCTTAGTAGCTTTTGTACCTACTAAAGGTTCGAATTCTTTATAACTCGTTAACATATATAATGAAACTTGGTTATTCTTGTTTAATATTTCACCTAAATGTTTGTACATTGCTTCTACTTCGCTTCGTTCACCTATACGTTCTCCGTATGGTGGATTCCCTATTATTGAAACAGGTCCTTCTGGTACTACTAAATCATGTACATCTTGAACAGTAAATTTAATTATATCGCCTAGTCCAACTTCTACAGCATTTGCTTTCGCTATTTCTACCATTCTAGGGTCTATATCGCTAGCCACAATATCAATCTCTTTATCATATAAAGCTTCTTCATCTGCTTCTTGTCTTAATTGATCATATAAGCCTTCTGGAATGATATCCCATTCTTCACTTGCAAAGCTACGATTGAAACCTGGTGCAATGTTCTGAGCTATTAGAGCTGCTTCAATTGCAAGAGTACCTGAACCACAGAATGGATCTATAAATGGTGTTTCTCCACTCCAGTTTGTTAATCTTACGAGTGCAGCTGCTAAAGTTTCTTTCATTGGGGCTTCACCTTGTGCTAAACGATAACCTCTTTTATGAAGTCCTGAACCTGATGTATCAATTGTTAATAATGCTTCGTCTTTTAGCAATGATACTTCTACTTGATATTTACTACCAGATTCATCAATCCAACCTTTAATGCTATATACATGTTTAAGTCTTTCAACTATCGCTTTTTTAACGATTGCTTGGCAGTCAGATACACTAAATAATTTAGATTTAACGCTTTTGCCTTGTACTGGAAACATGCCTTGAGCTCCAATAACATTTTCCCATGGTAGTGACTTTGTCTTTTCGAATAGTTCATCAAAAGTTGTTGCATTAAATCTTCCGACTACTATTTTGACTCTATCAGCAGTTCTTAACCATAAATTTGCTTTAACAATTGCTTTTTCGTCACCTTCGAATAATACGCGACCATTTTCTACAGTCGTCTCATACCCTAATTCTTGAACTTCTTTAGCAACAATTGATTCTAATCCCATGGGACTAGTAGCGAGTAATTGATACATGTATATACTCCTTTATATTTAAATTATTATTTACAAATAAAAAGCTCTCCTACTTGGGAGAGCGACACTAGTAAGTGATAAATCTGTAAGCCATGTTTTGTCCTTTAGTACTGCTAACGTGTACTAGTTACACTCGTACGCCAGTGATAATCATCTGTCTGTATGATTACATACCTTCTCATTCCGTTCATTTCCGTCAAAGAAGTGCTCCTACCAATTTTGGATTGCTCACTCGAGGGGTTTACCGCGTTCCACCTTCTACATTTCTGTAGAAGCTACGTCACTGTGGCACTTTCAAACTACTTTAACCATATTATAAATAACTTAGGTTATTTCGTTGCCGTCAATTAATTGCCTTGGCTTATTGTTTCGCCAAGCACGAACACTACATTCATCTCAGAATGTGTGAGCATGGACTTTCCTCTACATAATGTAGCGATTATCCGAAATACCACTCGACTTAGAATTATAGCATAAACTAAGAAAAATAACTATAATTTATTCACCAAATACAGCTTTTTCAAGATTAGAGATTCTCTTTAATATATCTACATTATTAGAATTATATTGTTGTGAACCTTGTGGTCTTCCTGATGCAACACGCAATCTTAACTCTTCGATTTCTTTTTTTAGTTTAGAATTTTCTTCTGTTAACTTTAGTACTTCATTATTTAAGTCAGCCATCTTTTGATAGTCTGAAATAATGTCATCTAAAAAAGCGTCTACTTCTTCAGTTTTAAAGCCTCTTAAACTTTTTTCGAATTCCTTTTCATAAATATCTTTAGCAGATAGTTTTAATGTTACATCAGCCATATTTACACCTCATTTAATAAGATTCATTTTCATTATTATAATTAAATTCCATAAAGTCTTGTAAATCGATGAACGTAATAACATTATAAGTATAATTTGTCTTTTCAGCAAAATCAACTAACTTACTTTTGAAGTACTTTGGTGAAGCTTCTTGTTCGTCATCATAGAATAAAATGGTTTTGTCGGTATTATCCAAAATAAAATCATTTGCTTGTTGGAATTGAAATGCTCCTTGGTATTCATTTTGATGAATAGCATTTACGTAATCAGCTTGAGCAACAATACTTTGATATTTATGCTGGTTTGTTTCATTCCATTTATTAAAATGATTCAAGAATGGCGTTAAAATTGCAAGTTTCAATTGAGGATATTTACTTTTCATTTCTATTGTAACTTCAGCTGCCCACAATTCAAAGCCAAGCTGACCAGATATTATTGCCCATTCCATACCTTCCTCAATTTCTTGTTCAATGATTTCCTTAATATATGCTTTGATCACTTTAACTTCAGGCTGATCATCTTTAAATATATTGAGTTCAAAAGGTTTATAGCCAGTAAAGTATATGGATGTCATGACAAATCACCTAAATGTGTATGAATATAATTCAAATCATGTTGTACTGCTTTATGTTTCTCTAGAAACATTTTTTTACTCGTTCTTTTATAATGACATTCAACTGATAATTCTTTATAGTTATCAATTAGTAAATAAAACTTTTGTTCGTTCATATACTGTAATTTTAGAATTTCTTGTTGTTGCGAAGAAAGTTTATCTAGTAACTCGTCAACCACTTCAACAAATGGGACGACATCATTATAAAAATCATACTCATGATCATCTTTAGCATTTTTAAATATTTGCAGCATATCATTCAATTTATTTATAAGATTTAATAACATAATTATCCCTACTATCAATGAAGTTTGTGTTTTAAAAATCCCCACGCTAAAATCATAACATAACTAGAAAAGTTCTAGAATATATTTGTATCATAAAAAACTTTTGTAACTTATAATGAAATAAGGTATAATATTTAGAGTTTTATGATATGAAGATAGGTGATGAATTTGAACTATCCAAATGGTAAAAAAGTATCAAAAGATACTTCTAAAGTCTTAAGTCAAGACTCCACAAAGTATAGTAAAATAAAATATGGTAAACGGGGTATGAATTTAGAAGAGGAAATTGATAAATCAAATCAATATTTCAGATTAGAAAATATTGCTGTTATCCATAAGAAACCAACACCTATTCAAATTGTTGATGTAGATTATCCTAAAAGACAAAAAGCTGTCATTAAAGAAGCATATTTTAGAAAACCTTCAACAACAGATTACAATGGTGTTTATAATGGATACTATATTGATTTTGAAGCTAAGGAAACCAAAAATAAAACAAGTTTCCCATTAAATAATATTCACGACCATCAAGTATCACATATGGAACGAGTTTTAAACCAAAAAGGGATATGTTTTTTATTGATAAAATTCAGCTATCATGATAGCGTATTTTTATTGCCTTTTAGGGAATTTATGGTATATTGGGACAGATATAAATCTGGTGGGAAAAAGTCCATTACACTTAAAGAAATTGAAAATGATGGATATTTAATTCCAATCCAATTTAGACCAAGAATTAACTACATAAAAATAGTTGATCAATTGATAAAAATAGAAAGTGAGGCGCTCAAATGAGTCAATCAAAAGCTTCTAATAGTAAAAATAACAAAGAACAACCTAAGAAAAAGAGGAATATTAAAAGAACAATAATTAAGGTGTTTGGTATTCTCGCACTTGCATTCTTGGCAATGGTAATAGTAGGTGTTCTCTTATTTGCATATTATGCTTGGAAAGCTCCTGCTTTCAATGAAAGTGCACTTAAAGACCAGTTGCCAACTAAAATATACGATAAAAACAATGAACTCGTAACAACCCTTTATATGGGACAAAAAAGAGAACATGTTAAATTTGACGAAGTTCCAGACCAATTAAAAGATGCTGTTCTAGCAACTGAAGATAATCGATTTTATGATCATGGTGCATTAGATTATAAACGTTTATCTGGCGCAGTATTGAAAAACTTTACAGGTGGATTTGGATCTCAAGGTGCCTCAACACTTACACAACAAGTTGTAAAACGTTCATTCTTAACTGATAAGAAATCAATTGAAAGAAAAGCTCAAGAAGCATACCTTTCATATAGACTTGAACAAGAATATTCAAAAGATGAAATTTTTGAAATGTATTTAAACAAAATCTATTACTCAGATGGTATTTATGGTTCACAAACTGCAGCTAAGTATTATTTTGACAAAAAACTAAAAGATTTAAACTTAGCAGAAACAGCATATTTAGCTGGTTTACCACAAGTTCCAAACCAATATAATATTTATGACAATCCTGAGGGTGCTGAAAAACGTAAAGACACAGTACTTTATTTAATGGAAAGACATGGCAGAATTTCTAAGGAAGAAATGAAAGAAGCACAAGATACACCTATCGATAAGAACTTAGTTCAAAGAACGGTAGAAGAAAGAAATGAAGCAATGACAGAAACACCAGATAACGAGTACGCTTCATATATTAATTTTGTTAAACAAGAAATTACTGAGAATAAAGCATTTAAAGGACAATCTTTAAACGATATTATGACAAACGGAAATAAAATCTACACAAACATGGATAAAGATGTTCAAAAGAAATTACAAGATGCTGTAGATAACGGTACTTTCTATAAAAACAAAGACCAAATTACTGGTTCATCCATTGTAGATACTAAAACTGGTAAACTCGTTGGTATTAGCGGTGGTAAAGATTATAAAGATGTTGTAGATAGAAACCAAGCAACAGACCTACATCCAACTGGTTCGTCATTAAAACCAATTTTATCTTATGGTCCAGCAATAGAAAATATGCAATATGCTACAAATCATAAGTTCCAAGATGAAAAAGAATACAGAATTAATGGTAGTGTATTTAAGAACTATGATGGCAATGGCCACGGATCAGTGACAATGGCAGACGCATTAGCAAGATCATATAACATACCAGCACTGAAAGCTTGGCAAGAAACAAATCAAAATGCTGGTGAAAAAGCAGTTAAAGATTTTGCATCTAAAGTTAATTTAAATTATAAAGAAGAAATAGGACCTTCAGAAGTACTAGGTGGTTCACAATCTGAATTCTCCCCTACTCAACTCGCTTCAGCATTTGCAAGTATGGGTAATGGCGGAACATATAACGAAGCTAAATCAATTAGAAAAGTTGTAACACAAGATGATGAAACAATTAAATTCTCAAGTGATAGTCATAAAGCAATGGAAGATTACACAGCATATATGTTAACTGAAATGCTTAAAGGTACTTTCGATGCATATGGTTCTGCTTATGGTTATGGCGTTGACGGAGTAAATGTAGCAGCTAAAACTGGTACAGGTACTTATGGTGATGAAGTATATAATGAATATCAATTACCTGAAAATGCAGCCAAAGATGTTTGGATTACAGGTTATTCACCTCAGTACACAATGTCCGTTTGGATGGGCTTCAATAAAGTTAAAGATTACGGTGAAAATTCATTCTTAGGACACGATGAACAAATTAAACCACAAATGTTATTTAAAGATGTAATGTCACAAATATCAAGTTATGATGGTGCAGACTTCGAAAAACCTGATTCAGTAACAGGTAGTGGTAAGAGCCTAAGTGTTGCAGGTAATGAAGATAACCAAACAACAAGTAGCTCAGCACCAAGTACTGACAATAGTAATGATAGTAACAATAACAATCAAAATAACTATAATTTCTCAAACAATAATAATAATGTAACAACAAATGAACCACAAACAAACTCAAATACATCAAGATCATCTAACACACAAAGTACAACTCAACAACAATCAACTAATACTGAAGAAGTAACAACAGAAGAACAAACAACTGAAGCACCTACTTCCGAAGATTCTAGTGATAATAGTTCAAGCAGTTCCAGTTCGAGCGCAGCTAAAGAAGCCGCCAAAGAAGCTGAAAATGATTAACGACTACTAAATATTAAGAGCAGAAATTCATTTTAATAATGAATTTCTGCTCTTATTTTTTATGCACATGCTTACACTTCTTTCGACTTGTGTTAATATAGGCATCCTTAGTTACACTTCTACTGACTTGTGTGAATATAGGTATCCTTAGTTACACTTCTACTGACTTGTGTGAATACAGATACCCTTGCTTACACTTCTACTGACTTGTGTTAACATAGGTATCCTTAGTTACACTTCTTTCCATTTATGTAAATATAGTTACCCTTGCTTACACTTCTCTCAACTTATGTAAATATAGACACTTAAGATTAATTACCTTTGACATAAATGTCCTAGTATTTTAATGATAATCATTTAGCTAACTCTTAGAATTACCATTTTTCTATATAAATATGGTTATTACGACGATTTTGTAAGTGCTGACGCCTGAGGGAAAAGTATGAGCGAGAGACTACAGGCTCGAACCATACCCCTAGGCAAGCATGCACGTACAAACTCGGAAGATATAAAAAAATTAGCATATCACTGTAAACTTTAAAAAATCAGTTACGTGATATGCTAATATAATAATCCACACGATCAAATACTTTTATTTATCTTCTTTTAATCTTGCTTCTCTTTTAAGTTTAAGTTGATGTCTTGCATTCATCTTAATAAGTTCATCTTTAAGCGTTACCATCTGTCTATAACCCATAAAGTGATAAATTCTATCATTTATATATTGATATCTTTCTTCAAAGTTCATTGGTATAACTGGATAGTCATGGATACCTTTTATTTCAAATTTGTCTATTTGGTTGATTTGTTCTATATAAGCTATGATAAGTGCATAATATTGATCTAAGAGTTCGTGAGCTTCATTACTTTTTAATTGTTTGTTTTTTACAAGTGGTTCTATTTGTTCTTCTAATATTATAAAATCATTCTTTTCTATCATGCTTCATCAACCTTTACTAGTCCTGCTTTTAATCTTTTCTGACCTTCTCTACAATCAGCCAGCAATGGACATGCTTCACATTTAGGCTTGCGTGCAACACAGTGATATCTACCAAAGAAAATTAACTGATGATGGCTTTTAGTCCACCTTTCTCTTGGTATAATACTACATAAGCGATCTTCTACTTGTCGTACATTATCCTTTTGTCTACATATTGCTAGACGTTTTGAAACTCTTTCAACATGTGTATCAACCGCAAGAGAAGGTTCTCCAAATGCAACACTCATTACAACGTTTGCCGTCTTACGGCCAACACCTGCTAAAGATTCTAGCTCTATATGTGTACTAGGTACAATGCCGTCATAATTATCCAACAGTGATTGACATAATTTTTGAATGTTTTTTGCTTTATTTCGAAATAGTCCGATTGATCTAATATCATCTTGTAATTCTTCTAAACTCACATTTAAGTAGTCTTCAGGTGTTTTATATTTTTGAAAAAGCGACTTTGTGACTTTATTAACTAAAACATCTGTACATTGTGCAGATAGCAATACAGCAATTGTTAGTTCAAAAGGATTGTCGTGTACAAGCTCACATTCAGCATCAGGAAACATTTCATCTATGACATCCATCATTTCTAATGCTCTTTTTTTACTTATCATAAGGATTCTCCCCGTTCACCCAATCAAAAATCGGTATTGAATTTACATTTTGTTTTAATTTTTTGTTGTGATTAAATTTCTCACTTTCTTCTTTTGAAGACTGAACAGTTGTAATGTTTTTCTTCTTCCAATTTAATAAAATCCTATCAATATACTTGAAGCTTAGCTTGTCTAAACTATGCGCTTCATTTAGTGCACTTTGTATAAGCTCATTAGAATGGTGATCAGTATCAATCCAATGATTTAATGTTTGAACTTCAAGTGGTGTTAAAGGACGTCCAAACGTAGATTCAAATTCTTGGAATAATTTTTTGAATTGACTGTTTTGATCTTCAACAGTATCTTCTTGCTTTACTTCATTCATTATTAAAGCTAATTGTTCAAATAATGGTTCAAACGATATGAATTCATTATATTTATGCTGCTCATCTTTTTCAATTTTAATGTCAATACATTTTAGCTGTGAAAGTTGATTAATGACATGACTTACTTCTTGAATAGACAAACTTGTTCCTTGTTGAATATTTTCTAATGGTGGTTGCAAATTTCGATCATTTTCTTGATCTAATAATTTTACTAATATAACAAATTGTTTTTCATTTAAACCTAACTTTACGTAATGATTAAATAAAGCGCGTTGAATAATGACCGGTTTTTCTTTTAACATTTCGCTGGAATACATCTTTTCACCTACTTTGTGATTGAAATAATGCCAAATGATTAGAGGCTGAGACAATTAATATGTCCCAGCCTGATTATTATGGATATAAACGATTTAATAAGCGTGGGAACGGTGAAGTTTCTCTAACATGTTCAACTCCACTTAACCATGCTACTGTTCTTTCTAGACCTAATCCAAAGCCACTATGAGGTACACTTCCATATTTTCTTAAGTCCGTGTAATAGCTATATGAATCTGGATCTAATCCATGTTCTTTAATTCTTTGATTAATTAAATCTAAGTCACTAATTCTTTCTGAACCACCAATAATTTCACCGTAACCTTCAGGTGCAATTAAGTCAGCACATAGTACTGTTTCTGGATTTTCAGGATTTGGTTCCATGTAAAATGGTTTAATTTTAGTTGGATAATTGATAATAAATACTGGTTTATCATAATGATTTGCAATTGCTGTTTCATGTGGTGCGCCAAAATCATCGCCCCATTCAATATCATCAAAGCCTTCTTTATGCAAGAATTCAACAGCATCATCATAAGTGATTCTTGGGAATGGTGTTGAAACGGCCTCTAATTTAGAAGTATCTCTTTCAAGCAAATCTAATTCTAAAGTACAATTTTCTAATACTGAATTCACAATATGATGTACATAATTTTCTTGAACTTCTAAACTTTGATCATGTTTCATAAATGCCATTTCTGGTTCAATCATCCAGAATTCAATTAAGTGACGTCTTGTTTTAGATTTTTCAGCTCTAAATGTTGGACCGAAACTGAAAACTCTACCATGTGCCATAGCAGCAGCTTCCATGTATAATTGTCCACTTTGTGATAAGAATGCATCTTCTTCGAAATATTTTGTATGGAATAGTTCACTCGTACCCTCAGGTGCACTACCAGTCAAAATTGGTGGGTCTATTTTAGTGAATCCATTGTCATTAAAGAATTCATAAGTAGCACGAATAATTTCATTTCTAATTTTCATAACAGCGTGTTGACGTTTAGAACGTAACCACAAATGTCTATGGTCCATTAAGAATTCTGTTCCGTGGTTTTTAGGCGTTATAGGATAATCGTGTGATTCTGAAATGACTTCTACTGAGCTTACTTGCATTTCATATCCAAATTTAGAACGCTCATCTTCTGTAATTGTTCCCGTTACAAATACTGATGTTTCTTGAGTTAATGATTTAGCAAGTTTGAAAATATCTTCTGATACTTCTGCTTTTACTACAACACCTTGCATAAATCCTGTACCATCTCTTAATTGTAAGAATGCTATTTTCCCACTAGATCGCTTATTTGCAATCCAAGCACCGATTGTCACTTCTTGATTGACATAATCTTTTGCTTGTTTAATCGTAATATTCATTTATATTTCTCCTATTCAAATAAATTACCTATAGTCATTTTATCAAATTATCTATATAACTGCTATCTGTTTGGATATTTTCTTAATTTATCTTGGAAATTATTTATATCGCCTTCTATAACTGGTATTTCGCCTAAAGCATTTATGAAAAATTTACTATAATTACTATCTAAAATTCTTCTATCAAAACATACTAACAATCCTTGATCATTTTTATTTCTAATTAACCTACCGATACCTTGTCTAAATTTAGTAACAGCATCTGGTAATACAAAGTCTTTAAAAGGATTTTCAAATTCATCTTTCATCAAATGGTATCTAGGGTCATCTTGATGAATGAACGGTAATTTAGTCATCATGACACATTTAATTCCTGAAGATTGATAATCAAAACCTTCAAAGAAAGATAATGTTCCAAGTAAAATTGTTTTATCAAATTGATTAAATTGTTGAACAATTTTATAAACATGTGAATGCTGTTGTTGCATTAATAATACATAGTCATCAAATATTTCAAGTTCTTCCATATAACGGTATACTTGATAAAGCATTGAGTAGTTCGTGAATAATACTAAACATTTTTGATTTGTTTCACTTACAAATGTAGATAAGTAATGAACAATTGTTTCAATATACTCATCTTGATTATGGAACTGATAACTTGGCATATTTTTAGGAACAAAACATGCTGCTTGATTTTTCAAATCATAAATATCATTCAAATAATATGTATTGAATTCAATATTTTTAGGAAACATAGATTTAAACGATGTAAACGACTCATTTACAGTTAATGTTCCTGAAATGAAAATATTACTATTAAATTGCTCAATAAATACTTGATTAAGTAAATCTTTAACTTCTTCTTTTTTAACAAAAAGAGAAAGTGTAGATTTTTGAGTTAACTTTTTAATTGATACGTATGGTACTTGCCCCGATTTAATAACGTTATATATCTTAGTATACTGATGATATATATAAATCAATTCTTTTTTGAATGCTTTCACATGAGCATGTGTAAAAGATTTGAATCTAGATAAAATTTGATTAATCGTACCTATTTGTAGTTTGAATATTTCAGATAGCTTCGTAACATCGATATCATAGATATAATGAATTTGTTGTTCGTCATCATTTTGAGATTTATGCTTTTGATTGATTTGATCCATTAATTCATCGAATAAATTTTCGTTTTGTTCATGTAATAATTCGATATCTTTTTTTAATTGATAAATATCAATGGGATCTATTGGGTATTGCTCTATAATTCTTCTGTTTTCTAATTTATCTAATCTTCTAAATAATTTTTCTTGTTCATTTTTACCTAATAATCCAAGATGATATTTAATGTGTTGATAACTTAAATTATCAGTAACTTGGTTAAGTGCATAGTCTTGTATACGGTGTGCTTCGTCTACAATTATATGTTTAAACAATTGATAAACAGTGTCTTCAGTACTATGTTGCAATAAATGCGCATGATTCGTAATACCTATCTCAACACTTTGAGCACTCTCTTTAATAAATTGATAATAATGAATGTCATTTTTAAATGGAACATAAGTTGTTCTTTTTTGGTCAAAGAATACTTTTTGTCCTCCTTTTAGATGTAACTCTTCAATATCTCCAGTTTCAGTCTCTAAAATCCAAACTAATAACTGCATTTTTAAAATCGTTGCTTCATAATTATCAGTATCATCTTGAAGAATGTTTAAAATTAAGCCTAGTGAAATGTAATGATCTTTACTTTTTATAATCATTGCCTTTAAATCAAGATCTAATGCATTCAACACTTTGTTGAACTCTTGCTCTAGTAGTTGATTTTGTAATAATTTTGTATGAGTTGAAACAAGTATGTGCTCTCCTGTTTCTAAATAGTAAAGCAGTGAAGCAAGTACAAAACTCATCGATTTTCCACTTCCAAGAGGTGCTTCGATAAGCGCATTTTCATTATGCATTAAAGAATCAAATAATTGTTGAACTAATTGATATTGTTCTTTACGATAATCAAAATTAAATGTTTTAAGAATTCTATCATAGGCTTCATCAATTGTTATAATTTCACTATTTTTCGATTTACGTATAGGTGTTTGCTTTAAGTAGTTGATATTTTGATATTTTTTTATTTTGCTTGAATTTGTCACTGTATTTTGACTAGTTCTAACAATTTCAAATAAAATATCTTTCAAGTCATATTTCAGTGACTTTGATAAATAGTAAAGTTGTTTAACAGTATCTATAGGTAAATCTTTTATTTTTTGAATAGCTTTTATAAACAATAAAGCTGTTGCTTTAGCATCTTCATCTGCACTATGTGCTTGATTCAAATCGACTTTTAAAGATTGGCTTAATTCACTTAACTGATAGCTTTCTTCAGTTGGAAAAGCAATTTTAAAGAGTTCCATCGTATCTATTATTAATTTTGGTTCAAATTCTATTTGATATTTTTCAAAATGAGCCTTTAAAAAGTTCAAATCAAATAAAACGTTATGCGCTACAAACACACAGTCTTTTAACATTACAAATAAAGATTTACTAATCTCGTCAAAATATGGCGCATCTTGTAAATCTAACTCATTTATATTTGTTAATGCCTGGATGAAAGATGGAATTTCCAAATCAGTTTTAACATATGTATGGTAAGTATCTACAATTTGTTGGTCTTCTATAAATGTAATACCAATTTGTATAATTTCATCATATTGTATTTGGTTTCCAGTTGTCTCTAAATCTACGACAGCGTATCTTTGCGCCATATTATCTCTCCTATATTTCGATATCTGCGCTCATAAATTGATGTAAATTGCCATCCTCAGATATCACAGTTAAGAACCCATTATCTTGTATATCTATTGCTCGCCCAACGATTTGTTTTTTGCCTTCAGTATAAGTTAAAGTTTTATTCCAGATCATGCTTTTTTCTTTATATAATGCTTTAATTTCACTAAATGGTAAATTCAAGAATTGGTCATATCTCTGTTCAATTGCTTTAATTAGTAATGTTAGAAATTGATAAGGATCTATAGGCTTACCATTCTCTATATTTAAACTCGTTGCACGTGATTGATTTACTTTATCAAATTCTAATTGAGTCTGATTTAAATTTATACCTATTCCACAAATGATTGCATGAACACCATCCGTATCGGCAATCATTTCTGTCAAAAATCCACATACTTTTTTATTACCAATATAAATATCATTTGGCCATTTTATTTTACATTGTATATTATAATGTTGTTCAATCACTTCTTGAATTGCAAGACTAATAAATAAATTGAATGTCGACATTTTTTGAATAGCTATGTCAGGTTTTAATACGATTGACATCCACAGGCCTTTGCTTTTTAGAGAGGACCATTCACGATTAAATCTCCCTCTTCCTTTAGTCTGTTCATCGCTTAATACTACAAAATGATTATTTATCTCATTTATATAAGATTTAGCAAGTATTTGAGTAGAATCAACCTGAGTTTGAACGATTGCTTGATTCAACAATGCGTTGTCTTTAAGTTCAATATTAACAATGTCTTCTTGCCAAATGGAAGGAATACTCGCAATTTTATATCCTTTATTTGAAATGGATTCAATTTGGAATCCTTCTTTTCTAAGTTGATCAATTACTTTTTTTACAGTAACACGTGAACAATTTAATGTCTCAGCAATTTGTTGACCTGATAAATATTTATCATTTTGATATAAATAACTAACAATTTCACGTTTATATTTCGACATTCTCTCGCACCCATTCTATTAACTCATTTTGTGTATTATTCACTTTATTTAAAATTACTGCTTGCTCTACTTTATTTAATATATCTTTTATCCATGGCCCACCATTTTTATTAAATTCATTCATGATGATTTGACCATTAATACTTAAATCTGACTTATCATATATAGGTAGTTTATCATAAATTTCATTTACTAAAATAGTATTCATTATTGTAGGATGAAATTGTATATTAAGTGATTGATTATTTTCATATATAAATTGTATGACTTTGTTTACTTTATTGTTGCCATAATTATAAATCATACTAGTCATTTCCACTTTTGAAATGTTTCCATTTTCAAATTCATTAAATAGATTATAATAAGAAATTATTTCATGTTTCTCTTTATTACTTATTTTCAAATGATTTAAACTCGAAAGTTCTAAATGATATATATAGCATAATGAAGCAATCCATAGTTCGAAATTTGAATGTTGTGGTATAAAAATTGTTTCCAAATTGATATTTTTAAAAAATGGTATATATTTAAAAATTGCCATGTCTTTCATGGTTTGAATAATATGGGATACATAATTGCCTGAAATCATCTTTTTTAATTCAACGACAATTCTTTCGATTGCAATTTTATCTAATAAATGTGCTGATTGGCTCATTGCTTCTTTTGTTTCATCATCAATATTAAATCCTGTTTGAGCTTGAAACCTTACACCTCTCATTATACGTAGAGCATCTTCTTCCATTCTATCAATAGGTGTACCTACTGCTTTTATTATTTTATTGTTAATATCCTTCAATCCATTAAAATAATCATGCAGTTGATATGATTTATCCATAGCAATTGCATTCATCGTAAAATCTCTTCTTGCAACATCTTCATATAAATCTGTTACAAATTGAACCGATGTAGGTCTTCTGTGATCAACATAATCCCCATCTTTCCTAAACGTGGTTACTTCGAATTGTTGACCACTTCCTAATACAATTATCGTACCGTGTTCTTTTCCAATTGGTAAAGTTTTATCAAAGATTGATTCCACTTCTTCTGGTAAAGCACTTGTCGTTATATCTACATCAGAAATATGTTTATCCATTAAGTAATCTCTTACAGATCCTCCGACAAAGTAAGCATGATGGCCATGATTTTCAAGTGCTTCAATTATCCATTTGGCATCTTCAAAAACTTGATTAGAGCTCATATTAATCTCCTAACATATTGTTGTAACAAGATTCATATTGATCAGCAATCACTTTTGATGAGAAACGTTCCTTCACATCTGCTACCATAGCTTCTTGCATATTTTTATAAAGTGTATGATTAGTTAAAAGCTCAATTGCATGCTCACTTGCTTTATCAGTATCACCAACATCTACAGTGTATCCTGTTTCGCCATTTTTAATAACTTCTTTAATACCACCAGCATTAGTACCAATAGGAACGACACCAGTTAGCATAGCTTCTAACAGTACTAAGCCAAAGCTTTCTTTTTCACTCATTAACAAAGTTAAGTCTGACATCTGATAGAATATATTGACTTCATCTTGTTTTCCTAAAAATAGTACATGATTTTCTATGTTGAGATGTTTGATTTGTTCTCTAGCAACTTGTAGTTCAGGTCCATCCCCTATTAAAAGCA
The DNA here is from genome assembly GCF_003970575.1 of Mammaliicoccus fleurettii. Lineage (GTDB taxonomy): Bacteria > Bacillota > Bacilli > Staphylococcales > Staphylococcaceae > Mammaliicoccus > Mammaliicoccus fleurettii. Next base: position 12,290 of record NZ_RXWZ01000085.1, on the reverse strand, counting down.
ATTTAGATTTAACCTTTTTGTTTATTTTATAAAAAGTATCTACTACGTCATGAACACGTTTAACTTTTCTAAAATTTGATACAAAAGTAATAACTTTCTCGTCTTCTTCAATTCCGTATCTACTTCTTAAATCTGTATTATAAACTTGAGGAAAGTTATCTTCTTGTACAAAGTTGTATATTGTTTTAATTGGTTTATCGGGTCCTATCACTTCGTATGTTTCTTCTTTTAAACTATCACTTACACTTGTAACGACATCACTTTTTTCAATTCCAAAGCGAATAGCACTTTGCAACGATGTATCATAACCTAATACAGTAATATCAGTACCATGTAATGTAGTCATAATTTTTACGTCTTTTCCTGAAATTTGTCTAGCTAAAATACCACATATTGCATGTGGTACGGCATAGTGCATATGTAAAATATCTAAATCGTAATCATTTATTACATCTGCAATTTTTGCGCTTAATGTTATATCGTATGGTGGATATTGGAATACAGAATATTGATTAACATCAACTTGATGAAAAGTAACATTTGGAACAGGTTCTTTCATTCTAAAAGGCATGTTTGAAGTAATAAAATGAACTTCATGACCTCTTTTTGCCATTTCCAATCCTAGTTCAGTAGCTACTATACCTGAACCACCCATTGACGGATAACAAGTAATACCGATTTTCATATTATGCCTCCATAAAAACTTATTTTCGTTCAAATCTATCTTTATCTCTTACATTGAATTTATTCATAGTATCTTCAAAACTTTTATTTAAATCGATATTTAATGAATTAGCTAAACAAATTAATATAAATAAATTATCGCCTAATTCAGCTTCAATTGTATTTTCTTCTTCAGAAGATTTCTTTTTCTTTTCACCATGAGTATGGTTGATTTCTCTAGCCAATTCTCCAACTTCTTCTGTTAATCTCGCTAAGTTAGCTAATGGTGAAAAATAGCCAGTTTTAAATTGAGAAATATAAGTATCTACTTCTTTTTGCATTTCTTGCATATCCATACAAATCCCCCTCACTTATCTTTTATATTAATTTATAAAAGTGCTCACATATTAAAATTATATATGATTAACGTACATAATGACAATGTTATAAACTGACTATAGATTTTGATGCATATACTTTTAAAATTTATAGTTCATTATGAAATTAAAAATAAAAAACTACCGATTTAAGTTATAAACTTAAATCGGTAGTTTGTAATACGAATTAACTGTTACGTGCCATTAGAATAAATCTTGCTAACTCGGCTACTGCTACTGCTGTTGCAGCGACATATGTCATCGCAGCGGCTGATAAAACTTTCTTAGCATGTCTATATTCTTGTTGATTGACCATGTTTAGTTTTTCAATTTGGCGCATCGCCCGTTTACTTGCATCAAATTCGACTGGCAATGTAATGATTGAGAATAATACAGCGAATGACATAAATACGATACCAACCCATAATAATGTTGTTCCGAATGTACTGCTCATTGCTGTTAATACGATACCAGCTAAAATAATAATATAAGATAACGAACTACCTAAACTAGCAAGTGGTACTAAAGCTGTTCTAAACTTTAAGAAACCATAACCTTGAGCATGTTGTATTGCATGTCCTACTTCGTGAGCTGCAATCGCTGTACCTGCTACGCTAGGTTGTTGATAGTTTGATGGTGATAAAACTACACGTTTTTTAGATGGGTCAAAATGATCTGATAAGAACCCTTCACCTTGTAATACTTCTACATCATGAATACCATTAGCTGCTAGTATTTCTTCAGCCACTTGTTTACCCGTTTTACCGCTTGTTGAACGTACTCTTGAGTATTTATTGTAAGTTGATTTTACTTTAAATTGGAAGTACATAGGGACAAGCATAATGATCACAAAATAAATAATGAATGAAAACAAATTACTTCCTCCTTTATATCCCTGTTAGTTATTATATTACGGAGTGATGACCTCTACGTCAAATATTTCGAACGTATTTTTATGTTTTTTTGTAAATAAAATAAAAGGAGAAAAGCGATTATACTTAGCCAAAATGCAAAATATCCAATATGTGATTCATACTGACTTAACATGCTATATACAGGATATTGATGATACACATAATCTATTACATCGTTATGAAAGACCCATATCATCGTTGTTACAATATGCCAAGTTTTTATATTAAATGTAGGATAAAACATAAATGCTTGGATTGCCATAAGCCCGTGAGATGTCATTAGCATGATTGCCATAGGAAGAAGTTGTTCATAGTGAATCATGACAAATAAGTTCATCACCACTGCCCATACACCATATTTAATTAATGTCACAAATGCTAAACATTCAAATAAACCTAAATGTTTATTGAAATAAATAGCTGCAATGGCAATGACTAGGAAGAATGTTGCTGTTGGACTATCAGGTATGAATGGCCAAAAATACCATTTACTTTCTAACAATTGTCCTCCATACCAAATATATCCATAAATTGTTCCGAGTAGATTTGCAATAAATAGAGTTATGAGCACTGATTTTTGTCCCATAACGTATCTCCAAAATGCCATTATGTAACTCCTTTGAAAAAAGCCACCATAAAATGGTGGCTTTAATAATTATTTTTTCAATTCTTTACCGTTCGCATCTGTTTCGTGTAAATCAGCAACGTATTTAGAAACTTTATCGATTTCATCTTTTGAAAGTGTATCTTTAAAGCTAGGCATTTTACCTGCACCTTTTTCTACAAATCCTTGTACGCCCTCTTTTGGTAATTTCGATTCTACTAAGTTTGGACCTTGTCCACCAGTCAATTCACCACCATGACAACTTGTACAGTTTGACTTGATAATGTCTGTGTAGACTGGATCGGATTTATCTAAGTTAGAAAATACGATTTCACCTTGCTTAGCTTGTTGTTTCCAATCATGGTAATAACTTGATTCCCATGTTGTATAGAATAAGATAGCAATTGCAATTAACATGAAACCAGAAGCAAATGGTCTCTTTGTCCATTTACGTTCAGGGCCTCTATCTAACCATGGAGCTAATAATAAAGCACCAAAAGCAATACCTGGTAAGACGATTGCCCCAAATGTATTATAAGGACCAGATGCGAATGTATATTTAAGTATTTGATATAAGAATAAGAAATACCAGTCTGGTAATGGTGTGTAACCAGTATCAGATGGATCTGCCACACGTTCAAGTGGCGATGGATGAGCAACTGTTAAACATAAGTATGCAATTAAGAAAACTGCACCAGTCATCCATTCTTTTAATAGAAAGTCAGGCCAGAAACTTTCTGTACGACCTGGAAATTCTGAGTAATCTCTATTTAACTTTGGTTTGTCGTATGACTTAATTCTTGAGTCACCAACAAACTTCATCCCTTTACCGCGATGCATGTCGCATGACCTCCTTTTTCATTTATTCACGTTATTTTTATAGTGGACCTGAAATACCTTGTTTTCTGATCATTATAAAGTGTGCTGCCAGTAACGCGAATAGTGCAGCTGGTAGGAAGAATACATGTATCGCAAAGAAACGAGTTAGAGTTTGTGCACCAACTATTTCGGCATCCCCTGCTAGTAATGTCTTAACCCACGGCCCAATGATAGGAACTGATTCTGCAATTTGTAAACCTACTTTTGTTGCGAAAAGTGCTTTCATATCCCAAGGTAATAAATATCCAGTAAAACTTAATCCAAGCATTACGAAGAATATTAAAACACCTACAACCCAGTTTAATTCTCTAGGTTGTTTGTAAGACCCTGTGAAGAATACACGGAGTGTATGTAAAAACATCATTACTACTACTAAACTTGCTCCCCAATGGTGCATACCACGTACGATAACACCAGCAGCTACATCGTGTTGTAGATAGTAAACTGATTTCCAAGCATTAACGATATCTGGAACATAATACATCGTTAAAAACATGCCTGATAAAACTTGTATAACAGTAATGAAAAACGTTAGACCACCAAAACAATAAACGAAAGCTGAAAAGTGATAAGCAGGGTTAACATGCTCTGGCACTTCATGATCAGCAATATCTCGCCAAATTGGTGTAATATCAAGTCTGTCATCGACCCAATCATAGATTTTATCTATCATTGTTAATCCCTCCTTATTTAGCTAATTCGTTTTCGTGTTTTTTGCCGATTTGAATAATGCCATCTTTAACTTTTACTTCGTATTGATCAAGTGGTGCTAATGGTGGCGTACCAGGAATGTTTTTACCATTCTTTTCGTAACGGCCGTTATGACATGGACAATAGAATTGATTAGGATTTGAGTCATCACCATTCCAAGTCACTGTACATCCTAAATGTTTACAGACAGGTGATAAAGCTACAATTTCCTTTCCATCTTTGTATACCCAAGCGAATTCTGTAACTTCACTCGTATACCAAGCATCTTCTTGCTCGATTTTAAAGTCCACTTTTATAGGCTCTTTGCCAAGTTCTGACTCCTTTACGCCTGTAGCAATCAAATCGCCTTGTGCATCCGCTTTGAAAACAGGATCAAGCGCAAATCTACCCATAGGTAAAATCATACCAGCAGCCATAAATGACCCAACACCCATTAATGAATAGTTTAAAAATTGGCGTCGTGTGACACGTTGGCTCATTCAGATTCCCCCCTCTATTAATCGTTCTTTTATAACTAGGACAATTTAATTTTAGCCTATTATTTCAAGACGGTCAACGCTTTGTCACAATTTATATTTTATTTATTAAGGTTTTAACTAAGAAAGTTCAAAAATATGAAAAGGCTTTAATTTTTATGGACATTTTTTGGCGATAAAAGTGATTTTTGAAGAGTACTTTTTGAAAAAATTATCTAAGACATCTTCAAAATAAAAAGCATATCACTGCATAACTGAAAATATCAGTTGAGTGATATGCTTATTATTTACAAAAATTAAGAGTTTGTTTTATTCCAAGATTTTATGATGAATTTCATAAATTGTTTAACTTCATCTTCTATAAGTGTACGTTTCATTTCATCGTCTAGATCACTCATAGGGATTGTGTTAACCGTATAATATTCAATCTCACAATTTATATTTATTTTTTCACTACTTAAAATGATTATATTGTTAAGTCCATATTCATTTAAGCTTTGCACAAATGAATTTACATGGTCGTATTGATTTCCACTTGTAAAAAATGTAGGTGTTAGTAATAATCTACCTTTAAATTGTTTTTCTGCTAGCATTCCAACTAATTGTACTGTTTCGTTTTTATCGCATGAAGTTAATAATTGATGATTCATATCGATATTTGAAACTGGAATAATTGCTGTATCTATATATTCTAAGTTGTTTTTTAATTCTTTTAAGTCAATGTGATTAAATAACATTACTGATGTTCCTCCAACTCATTAATGAACTGCAATATTTTAGACATCTCTAAAAATGTGTCTTGATCATTATTATCTAATGATTTATCAATCTCATTTCTGATTAGTTGTCCCCAATGATGAAGTGAATTATTGTTATTGTTAAATGAACGTATATCTTTATCTTCTCCATAATAGTCAACTAACATTTGTAATATCAGCAATCTATTTAAGCGATCGTCATTTTTATTTAAATATAGTAAGACATTAAGTTCTGTATTATCCAATCTTATATCATGAAAGATTTGTCGACCATTTTCTATACAAAATTGGTCTTTACAATACAATAATGGTAATTGTTTAGATTGGGAAGTACTAATAGATAGAATTCGATTATTAGATAATTCACTAACAAAAGTTATATTTGATAAATATTTTGGACTACTTTTAAGTAAATTTAATATCCATACACTTTCAGCAATTTTAAAATCATATTGATACAATATATATTCAATGAACCGCTGTTTTTCATAGTTAAGCCATGTATGATTCATATTTAACCCTACTTATAATAGTCTTTCGTATTCTTGGTCCCAATAAGGATTCTCAGGATCGAGTTTGCGAACAGACTCTAATATATTTTTAGCAGTTTCTACATTTCCAATTTCTATTAAATAATGGTAATAGTCATTTAAGAAGTCTATGTTTTGTGTTAAATCTGGATAAGCTAATTCGTAAAAATGCTGTGCTTCTTTATCTCTTTCTTCTTCTCCGAATGCATACCCAACATGCCAAGCTACTATTGGATCGATGTCTTCATGGTCAACATAAGTTAGCAAGTTAATTAAGCCAGTTGTGTTATCTTTTTCACGATAATAATCAGCAAGAATAATTGCAGCTTCTGTATAAGATGGATCAACTGTTAAAGCATCTTGTAAAAGAATTGCACCATGTTCGTCATTTGTTGTTAACATTAGTCTAGCTGTATCAGTCATTAATTCTTTATAATATGCATTTAATCTAAGACCTTCTTTACCTATTTCAATTGCTTTTTCATAATCTTTTTCAGATTCGTAAATTTGAAGTAAGTAATGGTAAGCTTGCATAAAGTCGGGATCTTTTTGTAGAAGCTTCTCAAGTTGTTTAATTGCTTCTCTTGTTAAGTCATTTTTTTGATAACTTATTGCTTGTTTGAAATAATCTTCAGCAGTCATATCCATTTCAGAAACATTTTCATAATATTTAATCGCTTCTTCATATGCACCACTTTGTAAACTCGCATCAGCCATACGTGAATAAATAGATATCCCATTTACAATATCTTCACCTGTTTGCGTAATCGTTTCATAATTAGACATTGCTTTTAAATATTGACCGTCATAATAATACATTTCAGCTAAAGCAAAAGTAATAACGATGTCATCTGGTTCAATTTCTTTTGCTTCAATAAGTTTTTCAATTCCAACTTCGAATAATCCTTGTTGTTGATATAAATCAGCTTCTAGCATTAATTTTTCTGTTGAATGGGGGCTATTATATAGAACTTCATGTGCTTTATCTAAGTCATTTTGGTCGATAAGACCTTCTATATAATAAACGAGTAGTTCATTTTCATCTGGATAAAGTAAATAAAGTTCTTCAAATATTTTTACACCTTGATCGACTATTCCATATTTATATAATGTTTCTCCTAACATAAATAAAGCATCATGATCGTCAGATTGTAAAACTCTATTTACTTTCTCATCTAATTGTTCGATATTTTTCATATGAATATCGTCAATTACTTTATATACATCTTCCATATTTAAAGGACTCCTTCTATTCATTTATTAGAGATTTAAGTTCTATAAATGCATCTAATACTTCATCTTTAGAAACGGATTCAATTGTAAACGAAGCTTCGCCTTCTTGTAAAACCATTTGAATCGTTTGTCCAATATTCTTTTTGTCTTTTTTCATATAGTCAAAAATCAGCTCAATATTAGCATTATTTATTATGCTAAGTGGATATCCAAGTTCTTTTAAATAATTAATAAATATATGAATAGATTCTTGGTTATCAAAGAGATTTCTATTTTTATTTATGATTTTTTGGAATAAAATACCTATCATAACAGCTTCACCATGAGCAATTTTAGTTAAATATTCTAAACCATGTCCAAAAGTGTGTCCTAAATTTAAATGTTTACGTACGCCACCTTCGAACTCATCTTCAATGACAATTTTTAATTTTGTTTCTATACCCATTTTTAAAAATGTATCTATATTCTCAAGACGTGACAGTTCTTTAATAGATGAATATTGATCCATTAAATGCCATGTATCAGTTTCACTGTTTAAAATAGCATGTTTATATACTTCTCCAAAACCACTTCTAATTTCTGTATGTGGTAATGTATTTAAGAAGTTTAAGTCATATATCACAGCGCGAGGTCTGTGAAATGCGCCAATTAAATTTTTACCGACTGAAGCATTTATTCCAACTTTGCCACCAATTGCAGAATCATGTGCAAGTAATGTGGTAGGAACTTGTATAAAATCAATTCCACGTAATAAAGTAGCTGCTAGAAAACCAACAAAGTCTCCTGTAGCTCCTCCACCAATAGCAATCAATTGTGACTGTCTATTAATATTTAAAGACAATATTTTTTCGCTAATCGATTCGAAGTACGACATTTGTTTGCAAGCTTCACCACTCATAATAGTTATAAATTTAATATCCTGATTTTCAAGGTTTGCTTTAATATAATCTTTATGGAATCTATAAACATCTTGATCAATTAGAACGATATTTTGTTCGTTTTCTTTTAAAAAATGATTTATCTCTGCAAGTGCATTTTGCTTTAATATAATCGGATAGTTGTTGTCATTGTAAGTAGTTTCAAAAATCATTTCATCACCTAGAAATTTAAATTCCAATTACGATGATTCTTAACTGCATCTTGTAATTGGTCAATATGATTTGATTGATATTCTTCAGTAATTGCCTTAGCAACTTCAAATGCAATGACATGTTCACAAACTACGCTTGCTGCAGGGACTGCACAACTATCTGATCTTTCAATTGTAGCTTTAAAGCTATCTTTGGAATCTATATCAACAGAATTTAATGGTTTATATAGTGTAGGTATTGGTTTCATTACGCCGTTTATAACAATTGGCATACCATTCGACATACCACCTTCTAGTCCCCCAAGGTGATTTGATAAACGGTGGTATCCTTTTTCATTATCGTATGCAATTTCATCTTGAATTTCACTACCTGGTTTCTCAGCAGCTTTAAACCCTTCACCAAAACTTACGCCTTTGAAGGCATTAATACTAACCACAGCTTGAGCTAAACGCCCATCAAGTTTACGATCATAATGTACATAACTTCCGATACCAGCAGGAATATTTTCAACAACTACTTCGACTATACCACCGATTGAGTCTCCATCTTTTTTCGCTTTGTCAATTCGGTTTCTCATTTTTTCAGCTACTTCATCATTAATACAACGTACATCGTTATGGTCAATGTTTTCTTTAACCTCTTCAAGCGTATATTCAAAATCGTCTTTTACGCCACCTATTTCAATAACTCTAGAATAAATATCTATTTCTAAGGCTTTTAGTAAGATTTTTGAAACTGCACCAACAGCAACTCTTGCAGCAGTTTCACGTGCAGATGAACGTTCAAGTACATTTCTTAAATCTCTATGATTATATTTCATACCACCTACGAGATCTGCGTGACCAGGTCTAGGTTTAGTGATAACTCTTTTCATATTATCTAACTCTTCTTCAGTTAATGCGTCAGCACCCATGATTTTTCTCCAGTGTTTAAAGTCATCATTCTTCACGATGAGCGTAATAGGGCTACCTAAAGTATAACCATGTCTCACACCAGAAACTATTTCTACTGCATCTTTTTCAATTTGCATACGACGACCGCGACCATAACCTCCTTGACGTTTGAACATTTCTTCATTAATTTCATTTACGTCAATTTTTAAGTTAGCTGGAACACCTTCTATAATTACAGTTAGTTGCGGTCCATGTGATTCACCAGATGTTAAATAACGCATATAATCTCTCCCTACTGTTAATTAAATATAAAATTAATCATATCATATTTAACGCGTTAAATTAACAAAAAAGAAAGGAATCGTTTAACAAAAATTTGTTAAACGATTCCTTTCTCGTAATTATTTTTCATATACCCAATTTTCATTGTTTAATTTATAATTATTAAGTTCTGATTTATCAAACCATAAACCTATTTCACGTTCTGCTGACTCATTTGAATCAGAACCATGAATAATATTTCTTCCTAAATCAATACCATAATCCCCTCTTATAGTACCTGGAGCTGCTTTAGCAGGGTTTGTTTCACCAACAATTGTTCTTGTAACTTCAACTACATTATTACCTTCAACTACCATTGCAAATACTGGGCCAGATGTAATAAAGCTCACTAGTTTATTGAAAAAAGGTTTTTCAACATGTTCAGCATAATGTTCTTTAGCTAAATCTTCATTAGCTTGATATAATTTTGCTGCAACTAATTTTAATCCTTTTTGTTCTAGTCGTGAAACTACTTGACCAATTAAATTTCTTTGTACTGCATCAGGTTTAATCATTAAAAAAGTTCTTTCCATTGCGTAATCCCTACCTTTGTTTTATGTAAATCCAAGATAAGTTTATCATTGACTACAAGGAGTTGCAAGCGCTTTCTAATGGTTTCTATCTCTTATTTTTACAATTATTTCTAAAAGCATCTTTTTCCCTGATTCATTATTTAATGTATTGATTAAATTTTCTGCTTTCAGTAAATAATTATTGCTGACTTCTTTTGCCTTTTGCAATTCATTAGATGCTATAATTTCTTCTACTAATGAATCAAAGGTTTCTGCTGGACTCTCAACATGTAATTGATTAATACGCTCTTTAAATTCAGAAGAATTTCTCATTCTTAATAATACTGGTAAAGTAAGGTGTCCATTTCTTAAATCTGAACCAACTGGCTTACCTAACTTTTTCTCAGTGCTTGTAAAGTCCAATATATCATCAACAATTTGATAACTCATACCGATATAATAACCAATTTTAGTTAATTTTTTTACAGTTACATCATCTGCTCTAGCAGCATATGCACCTAATTCAGTAGACAATGAAATAAGCAATGCTGTTTTGCGCTTTATCCTTCTCAAGTAATTCGTTATAGATTGGTTTGAAACAAATTGATCTTCAAATTGAAATAATTCACCTCTACAAACTTCAATAATTCCTTGTGCTAATTGTTCGTGAAGTTTCGGATATTCAATCGTACTTACAGCATTTAATGATTGTGATAATAAGTAATTACCAGTTATAACTGCAGTTTGTACATCCCACTTCTTTGCAATTGTAGGCTTACCTCTTCGTTTGTCACTTTTATCAATTACATCATCGTGAACTAAACTCGCCATATGTATAAGCTCAAGTGTTGTAGCTACTGTGATTACATCTTTTGAATATTGCTCACCAAATTGACTTGCGATTAAAGTAAACAGCGGACGTATACGTTTACCACCAGAAGTTAATAAATATTGGCAAGCTTCATTTATAGTTGTTTGCTCACTATCTATATAATTATTCAATTGTCTTTCTATTTCTTTTACTTCTTTATTTATATGAATTTTTGTTTTGTCATACATGTAATCACCTTGTTATTTAGGTTTATAAGCTAAATGCATCGCTGAAACGCCACCAGTAAAGCTCTTAATTTTAATTCTTTCATATCCTACATCCGCAAACATTTCTGCTAATTCTTTTTTGCCAGGGAAATTTTCGGCAGACTCTTGTAACCAATTGTATTCTTGTAAAGATTTTGCAAATAACTTCCCAAATAATGGCATGATATTCTTGAAATAGAATCTATACAATTGTTTAAATACTGGCATTGTTGGTTGACTCGTTTCTAAACATACAACCATACCTCCAGGCTTTACCACTCTTTTAAGTTCGTTTAATACATGTTTGTAATCTGGAACATTTCTTAATCCAAATCCAATTGTTACATAATCAAATTCATTATCTTCAAATGGTAAATTCATAGCATCACCATGAATCAAATGTATATTAGCCATATTATCCGTTTTTTTCTTACCTGCTTCTAACATGTTCTCACTAAAGTCTAGTCCTACAACTTCTCCGTATGGGCCAACAGCATGGCTAAGTTGTATCGTCCAGTCAGCTGTTCCACAACATACATCTAAAGCTTTAGATCCAGGTTTAACATTCATTTGTTTCATCGTGTATTTACGCCATCTTTTATGCTGTTCAAAACTTATAATATTATTTAATGTATCATACTTTCCTGAAATGTTTTGGAAAACATCATGTACATGTTCTGATTTAGATTTATTATCCATTTAGTATTCATTCCTTTAAGTTTAAAAATATAGTCATTTTTATTTAGTAGTAATATGCATAAATGTCATCTTTTAATTGTTCTTTATCCATATTGATTTCATAATAATCTATTAAAGTTGTAATGAAAATAGATTCAATTTCTTTTATTTTCGTTGAATCAAGTGTCATATTTTCATTTGCTAAAGTTTGTTTCAATTCATTTTGTTTGCTGATTGCTTTAGTCATTGTATCTAAAAATATTAAATCCTTATTTAATGTAGCACATTTATAGAAATATGCACTAACAAGATCACCTATTAAGATATCTTGATTAGATACATTTGCTTCACCGATACGGTTTAAAAAGCGCATTGAGGCATCAATAGATATTGTAGCTAATTTCGCATGTATATCAATGTTAATATCATTTAATACATCTGCAATAATAGGATTAACTGCAGGTATATTTTTATTTTTAACGCCTTTTAATAAATTAGAAATTTCATAATTATAAATATTTTCAATTTTATCCATCTTATCACCTCAACATTATCACCTATATATCTTAACAC
>NZ_RXWZ01000084.1 GCF_003970575.1 Mammaliicoccus fleurettii | reverse complement strand
TCACTCCTATGATTTCTTTGGTTGGAAATTCATTTTGAGTGTATCACGAGTGGCTTTTCTTATGTGTCTAGCTTAATTTTACAATCGGCGACATTTAAAGAACGCTGCGAAAATAGAAAATATGACGAATTTCATATAGGTGAGTATAAAAAAATAGACGTAACAAATTTTGAGAATATCGATGTTCAAGAAATAGTAAACTGGGTTTACAGTAAAATAAAATAATAAAACACCGCGAAGGAAGGAACATTCCTACTTCGTGGTGTTTTGGTGTTAATTGCTGTATTTTTCTACGGCTTGTTGAATAGGTGTCTTACCTTTTGTAAGCTCTAATATTTTATGGGAAGTGTTTGGTTGGTTAAGTAATTCTACAATTACATTTGCGACATCATCTCTTGGGATTTCATCGTAGCTGATTGCGTAACCAAGCGTTATTTGTCCATTTGCTTCATCGTTAGTAAGCGTGCCTGGACGAAGAATTGTCCAGTCTAATGCAGATTGTGCTAATTCTACATCGGCTTGTCTTTTCATTTTCATATAGAATTCGAAGCTTTCAGATATATTCATACCTCTACCAGCATCTGGAAATGCAGACACGAGTATAAAGCGTTTGATACCAGCTTGTTCAGCAGCTTCAATCATTTTTGTAACGCCGTCTCCATCAACTGCTTTTGTGAGTTCGACACCAGCACCACCAGCACCTGCAGTAAATATTAATGCATCAATACCTTGAAATTTAGAAGCGTATTCTGATACGTCTGTTTTTATAATATCTGCTAGTTCCGTTTTCACGCCAAGTTGATTGAGTTCTGGAGCTTGTTCCTCTTTACGTATAAATCCAATAGGTTCATCACCGCGTTCAGCTAGCGTTTTTCCGAGATGTTTTCCAATATTTCCGTTCGCGCCAATAATTGCTACTTTCATATTTGAACTTCCTCTCTAATAGAAAATGTTTACTATTAAAGCGTATATAAGAAAAGGTTTATTTTCAATTAAATAGATTTATTGTTGAAATCTATTTCTTATTTCATTGATATTTATAAAAGTGTTTTGTCATCTTCTGAATTGACCTTACGTAAATGATCGATTGTGATTTCTTTGCAAGTACGTAATGTATTATTAATTGCTTCATAATCAATATTTTTCAATATAATAGAACGTTCATCTAAAGGATCTCTTACTTTTTTAAAGTAATTTAATTCTTCGAGCGTTTTAATTGCACCAGTTAGTTCAGAAGAAGATGGTTCAAACATTAGTTTTCGAAGCTTTCTAACGTATATTTCATCCTCATTCATTTGTTCTATATAATATACAGTAAGAATGTCCATTCTTTTTAGTTGTGTTTTATCAAAGATGTTGTTGAAAATGTCTTTTTTTAATAGTTCGTAATGCATAATCTTTTCCATAATATCCTCCTGGTTATTTAATTTTTTCCAAATGTATATATCTTTGTTGTTAGCTTATTGATTAAAATAAAGTATTTCCAAATTTTAAGCATTTGTTGAAGGTTTATTGGGAAAAATATATTTCTCCTAAATAATACCAAATTATTAACTAGTAAAGCAATATAATAAGTAAAAAATCATATGTATTTTATTAAAATAATAAATTGCAATAATAATTGTATAATACAAATAAATTTATAATTTGCTTGTGTATAACAGAAAAATCAAAAAAATGGAAAAAGAAATGGGGACATAAATAAGTTTTTTTGAAAAAATGAGATGAGTTGTAGATTAAGTATGGAGCTAAGCGAAGAGTTCAGCCAAGTTGTAGATTAATTCGAAAGTTAATCGAAGAGATTGGCTAAGTTGTAGATTAATTCGGAAGTTAATCTAAGAGTTCAACCAAGTTGTAGATTAAGTCAGCAGTTAATCGAAGAGATTGACCAAGTTGTAGATTAAGTATGGTGTTAATCGAAGAGTTCAACCAAGTTGTAGATTAAGTTTGGTGTTAATCGAAGAGTTCAACCAAGTTGTAGATTAAGTTTGGAGTTAATCGAAGAGTTCAACCAAGTTGTAGATTAAGTATGGTGTTAATCGAAGAGTTCAACCAAGTTGTAGATTAATTAGATAGTTAATCTAAGACATCCTCAAAATCTACACCGAACAATGAAAGGCTGGGACAATTAATTTGTCCCAGCCACTTATATCGTCAAAGCTTATATTATTTTAAAAGATTACTATAAAAGTAGTTATCAGAGATGGCATCCATATTCACATAACATAAGAGAAGTGCAAGCAAGGCTATCCATACTCACACAACGTAAGAGAAGTGCAACTAATGATCGTCTTAATCAAGGTTTCACGCTTTTCAATAACTTAACCGTTAAATTCTGCTGGGTTTGGTCCTATGCGTTTGTTTTCGTTAAGTGCATCTAATCTCTTGATTTGATCATCGTTTAAACTGAAGTTAAAGACTTCGAAGTTTTCTTCGATGCGTGATGGTGTTACTGATTTTGGTATTGTGATAACGTCATGGTCGATGTTCCAACGTATGATGACTTGTGCTGGTGATTTATTTATTTCTTTAGCAATACGATTTACTGTTTCGTCTTGTAGAATTTCTGCATTCATAAGTGGTGACCATGATTCCATTTTTATATTGTGTTTGCTTAAATAGTTTCTTAGTTCTGTTTGTGTTAAGTATGGGTGAAATTCTACTTGGTTCAATACTGGTTTAACATTAGCTTGATTGATTAGAATTTCTAAGTGATCGATATTGAAGTTACTTACGCGAATATTTTTAACTAATTGTAGATTATATAAGTTTTCCATACCTTCCCAAGTGTTCAATAGTAAATCTAAATCTGTACCTGGCCAATGCATTAAATATAAATCTAAATAATCTAGACCTAGTAAGTTTAATGATTTTTCATATGCTTTTTGTACATTGTCTTTTCCATAATCATCTATCCATATTTTAGATGTGATAAATAAATCTTCTCTTGTAATATTAGCTGCTTTTATACCTTCAGCAATACCTTCGCCGACTTTTACTTCATTTCCATATATAAATGCTGCGTCGATACTTCTATATCCAGATTGAATAGCGTGTTTGACTGCATCTTTAGCTACGTCGTTATTTTCTACTCTAAAAACACCTAAACCTACGCTTGGCATACTATTTCCATTATGAAACTTTGTGTAATTCATATTCAAAACTCCTTTTTATTAATGTATAGATTAGTATAATGCTATATAGAGTGAAAGGTAAGTACGCACTATTTTGTTCTATAGGCACTAAAAAGTAATATTAAGATTTAATAGTTGACGGATTATAAAATCATTGTATGATAATAACGAGTATATAAATATAAATATGGAGATGAATACGATGATTAGAACTATGATGAACGGGAAGATTCATCGTGCTAGAGTAACTGAAGCCAATTTAAATTATGTAGGTAGCATTACGATAGATGCAGATATTTTAGATGCAGTAGATATTTTGCCAAATGAGAAAGTAGCTATAGTTAATAACAATAATGGTGCGCGCCTTGAAACTTATGTTATTGAAGGTGAACGTGGCAGTGGCAAAATTTGCTTAAATGGTGCTGCAGCAAGATTAGTTCAAGTAGATGATATTGTTATTATTATGAATTATGTTCAAGTTACTGATGAAGAAGCAAAAACGCATGCACCAAAAGTAGCTGTTATGAACGAGAAGAACGAGATTATTGAAATGATACATGAAAAAGAAAATCAAATTGTTCTTTAAAGGAGACTTGTTATGCATATACTAGCAACTATTTTTGTAGTTATTGTTGTAATTGAACATTTGTATATTATGTATTTAGAAACTATTGCGACAGATTCTAAAAAAACATCACAAACTTTCAATTTAAAGCAACAAGTATTAAAAGATAAAAATATTCAAGTCCTTCTGAAAAATCAAGGTATATATAATGGCTTGTTAGCTATAGCTTTGTTTTACGGGGCATTTTTATCATCAAACCCGAAAGAATTTGTAGCTTTATTGTTAATATTCATTATTGTAGCAGCAGTATATGGCAGTCTTACAAGTTCGAAATCCATTATATTAAAGCAAGGTGGACCTGCAATAATCGCCTTAATTCTATTATTATTATAAAAAATTAGAATCCTAAATGTGAACGTTTAGTAAACGGCTTTTCTACATTATTTAAAAAGTGTAGACAAAGTATACACATTTAGGATTTTATCTCTTTTTAGAAGCATCTTGAAATGATACTATAAGCGTTATGTTGTATACACTGTATGCATAAACTATAGAGTAGATTTTAGGGAGGAAATATTTTGGCTAATTTTTTATTTAAATTAGGTTCATCCATTGCTAAACATAAATGGTTAACAATTATTATATGGGTTGTTGTTTTGGCGGGCATTATCACACCATTAGCAATTAATAAACCCACTTTCGATAATGACATTACAATGAATGGTATTAAGTCAATCGATACGAACGATAAGATTGAAAAGGAATTTAATCAAGATAGTGAAAAGGCAAATGTACGAGTTGTCTTTAAAAGTGATGATAAAAAAGGTATTACAGACAAAAAAGCAATGAAAGAAATTCAAGATGCGTTAAAAGATGCTAAAGATAAAGATGATGATATAAAAGAAATTACCGATCCTTATAAAAATAAACAAATAAATAAAGATCAAACAACTGCTTTTGCAGATATCAATTATAAAGTTTCTCAAACATCTATAAAATCTGATTCTGTAGATAAAGTGAAAGATGCTATGAAACCTTTAGACGATGAAGGCATACAGACAGAACTTACAGGTAACGCTTTAAACGCAAGTACTGAAATTGGAGGTAGCTCTGAAGCAATTGGTATTATTATTGCTTTCGTAGTATTACTTGTAACATTCGGATCATTAATTGCTGCAGGAATGCCTATAATTAGTGCACTAGTTGGATTAGGTTCTAGTATAGGGGCAATCGCGTTACTAACATATTCATTTGATATTCCGAACGTTACGCTTTCACTAGCTGTAATGATAGGACTCGCATTAGGAATTGATTATGCACTGTTTATATTATTTAGATATAGACAAATTATTAAAACTGAGCAAAATCATGTTAAAGCAATCGGCTTATCATTAGGAACAGCAGGTAGTGCTGTTATTTTTGCGGGGGTAACAGTTGTTATTGCGGTATGTGGACTTGGATTAGTCGGCATTGATTTCTTATCTATAATGGGATATGCATCTGCATTAAGTGTTGTATTTGCAGTATTAAGTTCAATTACATTACTTCCAGCAGTAATCAGTGTGTTCCATAAACAAATACATCCAAAGAAACGTAAAATTCATTCTAATGAGAGTTTAGATACTCCGTGGTCTAAATTTGTAGTAGGGAAACCGTGGATTGCTATACTCGTTGGACTAGTAATATTACTAGCAGCCGCACTTCCAGTTACGCATATGAGATTAGGTATACCCGATAATGGTATGGAACCTGATACTTCAACTGAGAAAAAAGCATATGATATTATTTCTGATGATTTTGGAGAAGGTTTCAATGGACCAATCGTAATGCTTGTAGATACTTCAGATAAAAAAGATGATCAACAAGCGTTACAAAAAGATTTACAAGGATTAATGAAAGATGTTAAAGATATTAAAAATGTTGAAACAGTTACACCACCTCAACTAAATAAAGATCAAGATTATGCACTTGTTACAGTAATTCCTGAAAAAGGACCAAATGCAGAATCAACATATGATCTAGTACACGATTTGAGAGATTATAATTCAGACTCTAAAGATAAGTATGACTTAAGTACTGAAATATCAGGACAAAGTGTTATTAATATAGACATGTCAGAAAAACTTAACGAAGCAATACCATTATTTGCTGGTGTAATTATATTATTAGCATTCGTATTATTAATGGTAGTATTTAGATCTATCATCATTCCACTTAAAGCAGTACTAGGATTCGTATTATCACTTGCTGCAACGTTAGGATTTACGACGCTTGTTATGCAAGATGGATTTATGAGTGGATTATTCGGAGTAGATACAACAGGACCGTTGCTAGCATTCTTACCCGTAATCACGATAGGGTTGCTGTTTGGTTTGGCAATGGACTATGAAGTATTCTTAATGTCTAGAATCCATGAAGAATATGTACGTACAATGAACAATACAAAATCTATTAAAGTAGGACTAAAAGAAAGTGGACCTGTAATAGTAGCAGCAGCATTAATTATGTTCAGTGTATTTATAGGTTTCGTATTCCAAGATGATGTAATGATTAAATCTATGGGTATAGCATTAGCATTTGGTGTGTTATTCGATGCCTTTGTTGTAAGAATGACAATTATACCAGCACTAACAAAATTATTTGGCAGAGCATCATGGTACTTACCAAACTGGTTAAACACAATTTTACCTAAAATAGACATTGAAGGACACGCACTAAGTGAAAATAATAGCGTTGAACAAACTACAGAAAACAAAAATGTAAGTACAATTGAAGTCAGTCCAAAAACTAAAGACTTATACGATAATATAGATTCAGCTTCAAAAGATGAAGTGTTATATAAAGCATTAAGTCAGTACAACAATAAAATAGAAGAACAACAACATTCAGAAACTGACAATGAAAATATAATGAGCATACTGAATCAACAAAGTAAGAATATCGAACAAGTTAACCACTTAATAGAACGTATGATTAATAAAGATAAATAATCATATGAAAATAAAAAAACTTCCATTAGATATAATTCTGATGGAAGTTTTTTTATTTTATAGTGAGAGGCAAATATAGGTTAAGAGAATAAGGGATTAAGAGATTAAGGAATAAGGGACACAATTCCGAGAAATGTCCGAAAGAGGTGTTGTAAGGGACAAAATTCCGAGAAATGTCCGAAAGAGGTGCTGTCTAAGGAGCACAATTCGTAATTCTGCCAGTAAGAACAATCTAAGGAGCACAATTCAGAATTCTGCCAGTAAGAACAGTCTAAGGAGCATAATTCAGAATTCTGCCAGTAAGAAGAATCTAAGGAGCACAATTCAGAATTCTGCTAGTAAGCGCAGTCTAAGAAGCACAATTCAGAATTATGCATCTAAGATTCCTATTTAAACGCTCAATTGTAATATCGTTCCGATTACTGATAATATTTATATAAATATTGAAATTAAATTCCAAAAATGAGATAATATAAACGATTCCAAAAAGGATGTGTTGATATGTTAGGTTTTTCAGTATATTTAGGTGAATCTTTTGATCGTTCTTATATTGAAACAATGCTAGATAAGGGTTTTCGTTATGTGTTTACGTCTCTTCAAATTCCTGAAGAGGACTCAAGTCAATATTTTGATAAGTTAAAGGAATTGAAGCGTCTTGTAGGAAATAAAGCTGAAATTATAGCTGATGCAAGTCCTCATGCTTTTTCCAATCTTGGTTTGTCTTATAAAGAACCGGAAATTTTAAGTGAAATAGGCATAGATTATATTAGATTAGATATTTCATTAGAACTTTCGGATATTATTTCTTTATTAGATAAAGTGAAAATTGTCTGCAATGCTAGTACAGATGCTATTGATTTACTTAATCAATTACAATCTCAAAATGTTGATATGACTCGCATTATGGTTGCACATAATTACTATCCTCGTCCTGAAACTGGTTTGGATAAACAATTCTTTATAAATAAAAACGAAGAGTTGAAGGTATCTTTTCCAGATGTTTCAGTAATGGCATTTGTTCCTGGAACAACTTTAAGAGGTCCGGTATATCAAGGTTTACCTACATTAGAAGACCATAGAAAAGTCCATCCTCTAGTTGCTGCTAAAGAATTATTAGCACTAGGTGTAGATGATATTTGTATAGGGGATACGCATATCAATCAATCAACAATTAATCAGTTCAACACCTTCTTTAATAAAGGAATCGTGTCACTTCAAGTGCAATCCGAAACAAAGCATTTAGATTATTTTATTGGGAGAATTTTTCATAATAGGAAAGATAAAGCTAGAGATGTGATTAGAGCGGAAGAAGCAAGGCAAACTTTTAAAGATGAAGTAATGCCTGAAAACACGGTTGCAAGAAAAAGGGGTGCCATTACTTTAGATAATGTAAAGTATGGTCGATATATGAATGAGTTACAAATTGTGAATAAGAGTTTAAATAGTAATAAAGCAGTAAATGTTATTGGTCATGTATGCGAACAAGATTTGGCATGCATAGACTTGATTGATGCGGGAACTGCATTTCAGTTTGTTGAGGGGGAAGAATAAATGGATATTAGTCGTTTAACGACAGAAACAAGAAACGAGCATTCTTCAAAGTTAGATACTTTAACACCAGCCCAATTCGTTGAAGTAATGAACAATGAAGATCAAAAAGTTGCCCAGTTTATTAAAGAAGAAAATACAGCTATAGCTAATCTTATAACACAAGTTATAAAGAGCTTAAACAATGGTGGAAGATTAATTTATATGGGAGCTGGAACAAGCGGAAGATTAGGTGTTCTAGATGCTGCAGAATGTGTACCAACTTTTGGAGTGACACCTGATGTTGTAATTGGCTTAATTGCAGGTGGTCAAAAGGCGATGACAGTGGCTGTTGAAGGTGCAGAAGATGATGAGGGTCTTGGAGAACAAGATTTAAAAGACTTAAAAATTAATGAGCACGATACAGTAATTGGCATAGCTGCTAGTGGGCGAACACCATACGTAATCGGTGGAATAAAATATGCTCAAAAAATAAATGTGCCTACAGGTTGTGTTACATGTAATAAAGAATCTGAAGTAGGAAGACACGCTGACTTCCCCGTACAAGTAAATGTTGGTCCAGAAGTATTAACAGGGTCTACGAGACTTAAAGCTGGAACTGCACAAAAATTGATTCTTAACATGATTTCAACTGGTGCCATGGTTGGTATAGGAAAAGTGTATGAAAATTTAATGATTGATGTAAAACCAACTAATAAGAAGTTAAAACAACGTGCAATTAATATGATCCAAGAAGTATTAGATTGTACAGATGAAGAAAGTAGTAAACTATTTCAAGATAGCGGAGAACAAGTGAAAGTTGCTATTGTGATGGGGATGCATCATATAACTAAGGACGAAGCAATTGAAAAATTAGCACAAGCTAAGGGGTTTGTAAGAAATACGTAAACAAAGGGGTGTGTAGGTTATGTCAAAAGAAAGAGATATTGCACAAGACATATTGAAAGAAGTCGGTGGAAGAGATAACTTAGACAAAGTTATTCATTGTATGACACGTGTCAGAATGAATATCGTTGACTATAGTAAAGTAGATGTTGAAGGACTAAAGAATATTAAAGGTGTTATGGGTGTTGTAGAAGATGACATGCTTCAAGTGGTTATTGGACCGGGAACTGTTAATAAAGTAGCAAATGAAATGAGTTCAATAATTGGGGTACCTTTAGGGGAAGAGATTAAACATAAAGCATCAAATAAAGAACAAGTTGAAAAAGAAGCGGATTTATTTAAACAAAATATAAATAAAAAGAATCAAACGCCGTTTAAAAAAGTATTAAGATCTATCGCGAATATATTTGTACCATTAATACCTGCTTTCGTTGGTGCAGGTTTAATAGGCGGAATTGCAGCAGTACTTTCAAACATGTTAGCTGCAGGAACAATAGATGGTGCTTCATGGGAACAATTTGTTTTAGTATTTGATATTATTAAAAATGGTATTTTCGCATACTTAGTTATCTATGTTGGTATCAATGCAGCTAGAGAGTTCGGTGCTACACCTGGACTTGGTGGTGTAATCGGTGGTACTACAATGCTAAATGGTATGGATCCAGAAAGTCCGATAAAGAACATTTTCAACGGTGAACCATTAGCAGCAGGACAAGGCGGTGTAATCGGTGTTATTATCGCTGTTTGGATATTATCAATAATAGAAAAGAAACTACACAAAATCGTCCCAAGTGCTGTAGATATTATTGTTACACCAACTGTTACGCTATTTATAATGGGTCTTGCTACGATTTTCATAATCATGCCAATAGCTGGATTTATTTCTAACGGTTTGTTAGGTATTATTGATTGGGTGCTTAATATAGGTGGAGCATTTAGTGGATTTGTATTAGGTGCAACATTCTTACCACTTGTAATGTTTGGATTACATCAAGTCTTAACACCTATTCATATTGAAATGATTAATCAATCTGGAGCTACTTATCTGTTACCAATATTAGCAATGGCAGGTGCAGGACAAGTAGGTGCTGCGTTTGCATTATGGTTTAAATGTAGAAAAAATAAAAAAATTATTAATTTATTAAAAGGTGCTTTACCAGTAGGTATTTTAGGAATTGGTGAACCATTAATTTATGGTGTTACGTTACCATTAGGTAGACCATTTATTACTGCTTGTATAGGTGGCGGTATAGGTGGAGCTGTCATCGGTGGCATTGGTCAGATTGGTGCAACAGCAATTGGACCAAGTGGTGTATCATTGATTCCTTTAATTTCTGATAATATGTATTTAGGGTATATTGCAGGATTATTAGCAGCTTATCTAGGAGGATTTGTTGCAACATTCTTATTTGGCACAAATAAAGAAATGACTGCACCACAAGAATTGGAAGAGGACTAATTTATATGGAACATCAACATTTACTCATATTTATAAAAGAACAAATGTCTCATTTAACAAAACATGAAAAACGAATTGCTGAATATTTCATAAATCATCCTGAAAAGACGATTAATTTAAGTGCTAAAGAACTAGGGAAACTAACAAATACAAGTGCAGCTTCCGTTATTAGATGTACACATAAATTGGACTTTAAAGGTTTCACAGATTTGAAATTAGCAATTTCTAGATACTTGCCTCAACATGAACAAAGTATTTATCAAGAAATTAAACAAGATGAAACGGTCGATTCAATAAGTAAGAAGTTGATCACAAGAGCTTCACATACACTTGAAATGACAGAAAAAAATATTTCTAATGAAAGTATTAATCAAATTGTTGATCAATTATATAATACACATACAATTATAGTATTTGGCGTAGGTGCTTCTAGTTTAGTGGCACAAGATTTATACCAAAAATTCACAAGAATAGGTAAGCAAGTTATCCATTCACTAGATACACATTTTTTAGCCACAGCTATCGCTTCACATAGTAAAAGCTGTGTATTAATTGGAATTTCAAATTCAGGTGAGAACAAAGAGACCATTTCATTAGCTAAAGTTGCTAAAAAATATGGCGTACAAACTGTTGTGCTTACACAATCAGAAAAATCTACATTAGCTAAAACATCTGACTTTTATTTAATACACGATGCAAGCTCAGAAAAGAGTTTGAGGCTTGCAGCTACAAGTTCTCTTATTTCTCAGCTTATGACAATAGATATACTGTTTTATAGTTATCTATCTAGAAATTATGACGACCATGTAGTGACAATGAGTAAAACAAGAGATGCAGTTGAATTATATTTAGAATAAAAATTTCATCAAAAAAAGCGCCCATTCCGTTTGATATTATCTTGCGGAGTGGGCGCTTTTTAATTTCTAATTTATAAAAGTAATATATGGATTCTTTATCTATAAAATCTAAGACAGCAACTTCTTAAATACGCCAACGCCAACTGCTAAATCGAAATGGGCAGCACCGACTGATTTAAATATCGTAATTTCATGTTCATCAGTTCGGCCATCTATGTTGCCTAATGCTAGTTGTTGTAAATCACTGTATGCATGATCAAAACTAAAGAGACCATCTTTTTCAGCTTGAATAAATTCTCCTGCTTCTGTTTTTGCGCCATCTATATCATCAAAAACTATTTTAGATGACTGTTCTATCGCTTTAATATCAATTTCACGCATTGAAGGTTGATAAGAACCAACACCGTTAATATGTGCACCTTGTTTCAAATCTATAGCGTCAAATACCGATTCATTTGAACGTGTTGCACAGTTTATAATGTCGCTTTGCTTTACTAATTCTTGGACATCTTTAACGACATTGATTTCTGCATTAATTCCAAATTTGATTAGTTTTTCTTTAAAAATTTCTGCTTTTTCATTTGTTCTATTATATAGATATATGTGCTCAATATTTCTTACTTCAAGTATTCCTAAAACTTGTTCAAAAGCCATTCCACCAGTACCAATAACACCAAGTACTCGGCTATCTTTACGACTTAAGTAATGAGTTGCGATACCACTTAAAGCACCAGTTCTTAACCTTGTTAAGTAACTTGCATCAATTAATGCTTTATGTTGACCAGTTTCTAATTCAGTAATTAAAATTTTTCCTTGAGTTGTCGGTAAATTTAATTTTGGATTATCTGGAAAAATAGAAATGATTTTATTTGTTCCGAGCTTTTCTTTTAAATCTAAACATGGCATATAAAGCATTGCGTTATGTGTATCAGGAAGCTCCATAACTGTTCGATGTTCAACTAAAATTTGGCCTTGTTCTAATTTCGGGAATAAGTCCTGAGTATCTCGTATAGCATCTGCTATTAAGTATTGCTTTTCAATTTCAGAATCCGATAATATATGCATATGTAACCGCACCTTTCTTAATATTAGTGTAATTACAACATATCATGTTATAGATATCATTGCTTATTTTTTCTGTTTTGGGGTATATAAAATAGTAAAGAAGGAAGTGATATGATGGCTAAAATAGATAAAAAAAATTATGCTGAAAGAATACAAAATGTCTCAAATAAATATGAGATAGGTGATAAACAATTAAGGAAACTATTGAATCTACCAAAAGAAAAGTATGAATTATTGTTACAAGGCAATCAAGGTGTACTAACTGACAAACAAAGAAATGAGATTGATAAAAGACTAAATTACTTTGATTCAATTGGTGAGAATAAAGATGCATTAAAATATAGTAAGTACTATATTGAAAAAACGTTAAAAAAAGAGTATAATTTAACTAATAAATCTATTGCCAAATTATGTAATGTAAAAAAGAAAACAATAAATAGATTATTAAAAAATAAAAAAATTGATCGTAAGGAAGAAAGAAATCTCATATTAAATATTCTTCAACTCTATGAAACTTTAAAAACAGTCAACTAAGTGGTTATCATAATATTTCATATTTTTTAGAATTAAAGAAAGTTAGAGTGGAATTATGAAACAAGTTGAAATTATAAGAATCTTAGATGATACGACATTTGTTATTAATGCAGGAACCAATAAAGGTATTGAACCAGGTTATTTTATTGATGTTTTGAAGACGGATAAATCGTATAATTATATTGCCAAAGTAGAAGAAGTTTATCCAGATTTATCTCTATGTAAAAGATATGGAGAACAGCGATTATTTTATGGAGACATTGTTAGAATCAGATATCCTGACGATAATCAAATAACGACTAAAGTCATTAAATCTAAAACTAGTAAAAAAAGACGTAAAAAGAGAGGATGAGATCGCCGAATCTCATCCTCTTTCCCGTTTAATATGTCTAAAAAATTTAAAACAAGTAACGTTGTAGATTTACAAGAATACTTTATCATAGAATGTATATATTTTCCAGAAATAAGTGGGTTGATTTAGTATAAATTTACAATCTTTTGGATTTGCATTTAAATTGTGCACATAATTAATTTGATATTGGCAAAGATTGAAAAATAAATGTATAATAAAGAAAAAAATAGAATGGACTGAGCACACGTGGCAAATCAATATGAGCGTTCGACGAAAAAACCAAAGTCTGCAGCGTTTAAAATAGTAACGACAATCGTCATTATTTTATTACTTCTGTTCTTAATTGCTTTGGCATTTTTTGTATATAAATTTTTTGCATTAGGTAATTCAATACATAATCCATTAGACAGAGATAAATCAGAGTTAAGAAAGAAAGCTGTGGATGTAAATGGAGATCCAATATCCATTGCTTTATTCGGAGTAGATTCAGATTCTACAAGAGCAGCTCAAGGTGGCGGGGAAAGATCAGATTCAATCGTTTTATTATCAATTAACCCTGATAAGAAAAAGACTGTTATGGTAAGTATTCCACGAGATACAAGAGCAGAAATAGTTGGTCAAGATTCTGTTGAAAAGATTAACCATGCGTATGCATATGGTGGTCCGAAAATGGCTATTAACTCATTAGAGAAACTTATGAATGTACCAGTTGACCATTATGCATCAATTAATATGGATGGTGTTGAAGAATTAGTCGATCAAGCTGGTGGCGTAACTGTTACAAGTAATGCGACATTTACAGTTAAAGGAAATTCATATGTTAAAGGTCAAAAATATAAACTAGATGGAAAAGAAGCATTAGCATTTATTAGAAGTAGAAAAGAAGATGGTGCTGGTGGTGACTTTGGAAGACAAGAACGTCAACAACTTGTTATTCAAGCTTTAGCAAATGAATTAGTTAGTGTTGGTTCATTACCAAAAATCAATCAGATCTTTGATACATTAGGTGATAATGTTCAAACAGATTTAAAGATTTCTCAAATCAACAGCTTAAGATCTAAATATAGTGATGCATTAGATAATGTAGATAGAAACCAATTAGAAGGCCAAGATACAATTTTAGATGACGGATTATATTACTTCGTACCTAGTGATTCTAGTAAAAAAGAAGTAGTAGATAATTACCGTTCTAACTTAGAATTAGATTAATAAAAAAGTAGAAATTCTTCCAAGAAGAATTTCTACTTTTTTTATATTGTTAATTATCCTTGATTTTGAACAATTAACAATTTGATACCATTTGTTTTTATATAATATGTTTCGTCTATATTATTACTATTGTAGTCTGCCATTTCTATGTCGGGTGAGCAATATCTATCTAACAAAACGGTGTTCAAATAATCTAAATTACCATGATTGTGGTCTAATTTCCTTATTGCTTTAAATATATTACCGTTATCTTGATCAAAAGTAATCTTAGTAACTCTAAATTTCTCGAAAGGGACATCTCTATAAGACAAAATAACACTTATATTATTTTGGTAATTTATATCATGAGGATGATAGAGCTCATAATTGTACAATAAGAAAAAGATTTTGTTATGTATTTCAAATTTAACGTAATTCGGTCCTTCATAAAAGTGTTGTTCGTTAAAATGGCTCAATATAGTTAATAAGTAATTTGTTGGACTTTTGCAATGATATTTTAAATATAAAGAAAGTGGTTGCTCTATTGATGCATATTTAGCTGATGATTCTTCCATTAACCAGAACCCTATACCGGAAATATAATTAGTAATATTTAATAAATGTTTCAACATTATTGAAACATTAAAATAAAAGTCACTACTTGTGTATGTATCACCATTTAAAATATTCCATTCTAAAGGTATAACTTCTTTATTAAATGATTTTAAATATGACATATTTTGAATGAGTTTTTCTGTATATTCGTTTGTGATTTTTATAATATCATAATGACTCATTTCATCTAGTTTATATAGACTATTAAAGTTGTAACTTAAAGCAAAACCATCTATTTCATTAAAATGACAGACTTCCATATTCATATCCTCATATGTATTCTCAAAAGGATTTGGTGCATTGATCATAATCTTAATGTCATTAAGTCTATCTTTTGTTTCTCTTATTTGTTGTCTGATTTGATAAACATCGGCATAGTTTATATCAAAGAATATTTCTCCATTTTTATTATAAAAATAATTATGTATCGTATCTATTAGTT
>NZ_RXWZ01000083.1 GCF_003970575.1 Mammaliicoccus fleurettii | reverse complement strand
CTAGACACATAAGAAAAGCCACTCGTGATACACTCAAAATGAATTTCCAACCAAAGAAATCATAGGAGTGATCACGAATGACCTACACCCATCTTAGCACGGATGAATTGATAATAATAGAAGCCTATTTCCATCAAAATAGCTCTGTCACAAAGATTTCAAGACAGATGGGCCGGGCCCGTCAAACAGTGCACAATGTGGTGACTTTTCTGAAAGACGGGCACACGGCACTGGATTATTACAAGCGCTATAAGCAGAACAAGAAACGCTGTGGTAGAAAACAGACTGTACT
>NZ_RXWZ01000082.1 GCF_003970575.1 Mammaliicoccus fleurettii | reverse complement strand
TCATCCTTTCAACTTTATTAACATTATTGTAAGGGAATACTTTATTATAAGCAATATTACATAGTAATTAGCCACTTAAGATAAATAAGTACATACAGTTTAAATATGTTAAAATTTCAATAGGAGTGATAATTATGACTTTATATCAAAAGTTTATTCATACCAAAGCCGGTGAAATGTTAGCAATTGCTGATGAAACGCATTTATTAATGTTGCATTTTATTAATAAGCCTTCTCTTGAAGAAGAATTACAAATTGTTAAACAACAACTTAAGTCTGATGTACTTTTACAAAGTAATAAAGTATTAGATAATCTTGAACAAGAATTAAATAGCTATTTCGATGGTAAATTAGATTCATTTTCAACGCCGATTAAGTTTAATTTTGGCACACCTTTTCAACAAAAAGTTTGGACTGCATTATGTGAAATACCTTATGGAGAAACCATTTCTTATAAACAACTTGCAGAAAATATAGGTAAGCCGACTGCCTTTCGTGCAGTTGCAAATGCAAATGGCAAAAATTTCATTACGCTTATAGTCCCTTGTCATAGAGTGATCGCAGCAGATGGTTCATTAGGAGGATATTCTAGTGGTATAGAAAGAAAGGAATTACTACTTGAAATAGAGAAAAAAAACTAACACTTGATTAGCGCTAATCAAGTGTTAGTTTTTTTCTATTAAACTTTCTTCACCATATATTTATAATCATGTCCACTTAGAACTCTATCAGTTAAAGGTTCAAAGCCGAGTTTATTATACAATTTCAATGCACCTTTATTATCAAAATCACAATTTAATGAAACTTGTTTAAATCCTAATTTTTTAGCATTTTTAAAAGTGAATTCTATTAGTTTAGATGCAATCCCTTTTCCTCTATATTTCGTAAATACTGCAACAGATTCTATATAGAAATCTCCATTGTCTGTTTCGTGTTCAGGTAAAGGTGTACTTTCTAAATTAAATGATTCGTTAAAATCTATCTCTAACCAATTGTTTTCAAGTTGTGCTTCATCATCGCCAGCATAACAATTTATAAATCCTGCTAATTCATCATCAACTTCGAATACATGGATATGTTTATAGTTATTTCTGTAATTTCCTTCAACTATACTTTGTTCAATGACTTTCAACACTGTATCTTTGTCATTATTAACAACTAAAGGCAGTTCCATATCATTCCATATAATATACATTAACTCACTTAACTGTTTAGCATCTTTCTTCTGAGCAGCTCTAATCATAGCTATTCCCCTTTATTACAAATTATGTCTATTTTATCATGTTTGCTCTGTCTTGATAAATTCAAACGCTCTATTTATCATGTTGGCCACGTCTTGCAATATTCAGCTCTTCTATTTATCATGTCGGCCACGTCTTGATAAATTCAGCCGCTCTATTTATCATGTTGGCCACGTCTTGCAATATTCAGCCGCTCTATTTATCATGTTTGTCTCGTCTTGCAATATTCAGCCGCTCTATTTATCATGTTGACCACGTCTTGATTAATTCAAACGCTCTATTTATCATGTTTGCTCTGTCTTGATAAATTCAGACACTCTATTTATCATGTTGGACCTGTCTTGATAAATTCAAGCCTTTTATTCACTTTCCTAATAAAAATATGACATTTTTTTATACTTTTCTATATCTCTTCAATCCCACTATATTCAAAATTGTAAATCCTATTATAAATACAAGTAATATACACATATCAAACCAAATGTATTCAAATCCTTGTCCTTTAATCATTATATTCGTCAAAGCATCACCGGCATATCTTAATGGGAATAAATAACCAATTACGCTAATCCAACTTGCAACATTTTCTAACGGAATAATACCAGAGAAGAATACTTGTGGTATCACTACTATAGGAATAAATTGAATCATTTGGAATTCAGAATTTGCAAATGTAGAAACAAATATTCCCATTGCTAAAGCTGAAAGAGCAGTTAAAATATTAATTAATATTACCAACCAAATACTCCCAGCTAAATCTATTTTCAATAAGTAAATTGCATAAAAAACGATAATGATTGTTTGAAAAATAGCAAATAAGCCATATCCTGCTAAGTATCCAAATACTATTTCACTTCTTTTAACTGATGTTGCAAGCAAACGTTCTAAAGTACCATTTGTTCTCTCTCTTAATAAAGCAATACCAGATATTAAAAATACAAAGAAGAATACAAAGAATCCAATTAGTATAGGAAACATTTTATCAAAATAAGTACTATCTGAATCTCCATATAAATAATGATTGTCTAATTTCAATTCTTCAGAAGCTTTTGAGTTACTTTGTTTCAGATTATTGGGCAGTTTCTCAATAACATTAACCACATCTTGCATTTTATTTTTTTGTAATACGGTACTTATTATTTGCTTAGTCGCACTAGACTTACTTGGATCTTCATTTGTATATGTGACATACAAATCCGAACCTCTTTTTTCTATATATGCATCTAATTCTGATTTTTCTATCGTTTTTCTAATCGAATGTGTATTCTCATAACTTTTAATATCTACTTTATCTTTTGGTATTTCCTTTGTAATTGTACTCGGAACATTCTCATTTATACCTATTGTTAAATTAGTTTCTGAATTTGTATTAAATATGAAATACATAAGTGTTAATACTAATATTGGCGCAAATAGCATTAATGCAAGTGTTCTTTTATCTCTAATGAGCTCTTTAACAACTCTTATAAAAATAGCTTTAAACCTCATGATGATCACCTTCTTCAGCTTGTAAAAACACCTCTTCAATAGTGTTAACATTAAATTTATCTTTCAATGCTTGTGGTGTACCTATTTCAAAAAGTTTACCTTCAATTATTAAACCAATATAGTCACATCTTTCCGCTTCACTCATAACATGCGTTGTCACAATCACTGATTTACCTTTATTAGTTAAACTGTTCAACTGCTTCCAAATATCCCTTCTTAAACTAGGATCAATACCTACAGTTGGTTCATCTAAAATTATAAGGTCTGGGTTTGAAATGAGTGTAATAGCTAAAGAAAGTCTTCTTTTCATACCTCCAGAAAAAGTAGAAACAATTTTATCCATATCTTGCTCCAAGTTCACTAACTTCATATTTGTTACCATTTCTTGTTCTAATTTTTCTCCTTTTAAACCCATTAGATTGCCAAAGAATACTAAATTTTCTCGAGCAGATAAATTTTCATATAATGCATCACTTTGGCCCATATAACCTATACGGTTAAGCACTTTTCTATTTGGTATATCTTTGTTAAATACTATAGCATGACCTGATTCTAAACTTTCCATACCCATCAAACATTTAATGGTAGTTGTTTTCCCTGATCCACTAGGACCAATTAATCCTAATATCGTACCAGAATTGAGTTCTATATTTATATTATTTAAAACTGCTACTTTATCGTAGTACTTAGTCGCATTTTCTAATTTTGCTACAACCTCTGTCATAATTGGACAACTCCTTTTAAAATCTAGTTTCAATTTTATTTATTATTGCAATTATAACGCTCTTAAAGAAAAAACACCCACTAGTTAGTGAGTGTTAAAGTAAATCTTTCTGGAACTACAGGTACTTCTTGACTATCTAAACATAAAAATAAGTCCTTGTATCCGTTTATTATGTTATAGTAGTTTTCATTTTCTAAATCCCTTTTCTTCTCGCTAGGGACTTCTAATCCTCTATCTCGTAAAATTTTCAACTGTTGATTATGTGTTTTAAAAGGTTTCATTTAATTCATAACTCCTAAAAAGATAGCCATAACCCGAGTAGAGTTATGGCTAGATCATTTGTATATATATTACACTATTTCTCCAAGTAAAGCAACGACAAAATCATACAAAAAAGACGCTTCCCAAAGGTTTAGTAACCTAATGGGAAACGTCAATAAAAATTATGTCATTAATATTTGCTAAATGCCTTCAAATCAACGTTTGATGGCTATTTTACATCATGCCTGGCATACCGCCCATGCCGCCCATATCTGGTGCAGCTGGTTCGTCTTCTGGTATATCTGCTACTACCGCTTCAGTAGTTAAGAACATTGCTGCTACTGATGCTGCATTTTGTAATGCTGAACGTGTAACTTTTGTTGGATCCACAATACCTGCATCTAACATGTTTACCCATTCGTCTGTTGCTGCATTGAAACCAATACCTTCATCTGCATTTTTAAGTTTTTCAATTATAATTGAACCTTCTAATCCAGCATTTTCAACTATTTGACGTAATGGTGCTTCTAAAGCTTTCAATACAATATTCACACCTGTTTGAACGTCGCCTTTAGCATCTACTTCTGCTACTTTATTATATATTGAAACAAGTGCAGTACCACCACCTGCTACAATACCTTCTTCAACTGCAGCACGTGTAGAGTTTAATGCATCTTCAATTCTTAATTTACGTTCTTTTAATTCAGTTTCAGTTGCTGCACCTACTTTTATAACTGCAACACCGCCTGCCAATTTAGCTAAGCGTTCTTGTAATTTTGTACGGTCGAAATCTGAAGTAGTTTCTTCGATTTGTGCTTTAATTTGACCAACACGAGCATCTATATTAACTGAATCTCCTTGACCTTCAACTATTGTTGTATCATCTTTAGTTACTTGAACTTTACCTGCTTCTCCAAGCATATCTAATGATGTTTCTTTTAAGTCTAAACCTAAATCATCAGTAATAACTTGTCCACCAGTTAAAATAGCTAAATCATCTAACATTGCTTTACGACGATCACCAAATCCTGGTGCTTTAACAGCAACAGCAGTAAATGTTCCACGTAATCTATTTAATACTAAGTTAGTTAATGCGTCACCATCTACATCATCAGCAACGATTAAAATCGGTCTGTTTGTTTGTAATATTTTTTCTAAAATAGGTAAAATATCTTGGAATGATGAGATTTTTTTATCTGTAATTAAAATGTAAGGATTTTCTAATTCAGCTGTCATTTTATCAGAATCTGTAACCATATATGGAGAAGTATATCCTCTATCAAATTGCATACCTTCCACGACTTCTAATTCAGTACTGAATCCTTTTGATTCTTCAATTGTAATTACACCGTCATTACCGACTTTCTCCATAGCTTCTGAAATAAATTTACCTATTTCTTCATCAGCTGCTGAGATAGAACCAACTTGAGCAATTTCTTCTTTCTTCTCAACTGGTTGTGAAATTCTGTGTAATTCTTCTAATGCTACTTTAACAGCTTTATCGATACCTTCACGAATACCAACAGGATTAGCACCACTTGTTACGTTTTTCAAACCTTCTTGAATCATAGCTTGAGCTAACACTGTCGCTGTAGTCGTACCGTCACCAGCAACATCATTTGTTTGGTTAGCAACTTCAGCTACTAACTTAGCTCCCATATTTTCGTATGCATCTTCTAATTCAATTTCTTTTGCAATTGTTACACCATCATTAGTAATTAATGGTGAAGTGAATTTTTTATCTAAAACGACATTACGTCCTTTTGGTCCTAATGTAACTTTAACTGCATTAGCTAATTTATCAACACCAGCGAGCATTGAACGACGTGCATCTTCTGAAAATTTTAATTCTTTAGCCATTTATAATACCTCCATAATATATCTTCAACAAATCTAAATTAATTATTCTATAACTGCTAAAATATCCTCTTCTGAAAGGATAATATATGTCTCTTTATCACGTTTAACTTCTGTTCCTGCATATTGTTGATAAACAACTTGATCTCCTACAGCAACATCTACAGTAAGTCTTGTGCCATCTTCTAAACGCTTACCTGGTCCAACAGCTACAACTTTACCTTCGTTAGACTGTTCTTTAGCTGAATCTGTTAATACAATTCCGCTAGCTGTAGTTTGTTCTGTTTCTGTTTTCTCGATAATAATTCTATCTCCCAATGGTTTTAACATTTATAAAATCCTCCTTGGCGCTATTAATATTAGCACTCTTAATACTTAAGTGCTAACTACATTTTTATAATAATCAAATTTGGTCAAAATTACAAGCAATATAACTTAATTTTTTCTCTTTTCGTACTAAATAAGGTACAATATGTACATGTTTATTTTTGGAGGAATTGAAATATGCAATTTAATCGACTAACTGTCAACATTGCTACATTACTATTATTTGCCGTTGTACAAACGATAGCAATTATACCAAATAGCTTATACGCGGATTCAGGACTATCTAAAATCACAAGATTAGAGATTAGTTTAACTTGGATGTCTGCTTCAGCTATCATTGCAGTGTTACTATTATGGTTTATGAACTCAAATATTAAAAATCCAACTCGTCTTGAGAAACAAACAAAAGAACCATGGGTATATGTTATTTTTTGGTGCATAGCGGGAATATTTCTTGCAATGTTCGGACAAATAATCGCAGCTTTAATCAATACTTATATTCTTAATCAACCTATGGAGAGCGGTAACACGCAAAATCTTATGAAGATTGCACAACAATCACATATATTGATTATTTATATCGTATTAGCTGGTCCTATACTTGAAGAACTGATATTCCGAAAATTAATTTTTGGTGAAATATATAATATGATTAAAGCACCTAAATGGTTAAGTTTTATAATCGCAGTATTAGTCAGTTCGTTTGTCTTTTCTCTAGCACATTCAGACCCCGAACATACTTTAATCTATGTAGTAATGGGAACTGTTTTTAGTGGGCTATATGTTTTAACTAAAAGAATCATCGTACCAATCGTTGCCCATATGGGAATGAATGGTATCGTAGTTTTAGGTCAAATTGTTTTTAAAGATCAACTTAATGAACAAATAGAAAAACAATCACAAGTATCTAACCTTATTTATCAAACATTTATTAATATGTATTCATAAAAATAAAAAGCCTCGGATATTTTTATCCTTGGCTTTTATTTTTCAATATTGTTTAACGCCCCATAAAGCTTCTTCACATTTTTTAATGATATACTTTAACACTTCAATTCTTGCTGATTTTTTATTATCAGCTGGTACAATGTGCCATGGTGCGTAATCGGTATTTGTTTTTTCTATCATATCGTGACTAGCTTCAATATATAAATCCCATTTCTCTCGATTACGCCAATCTTCATCGGTTATTTTCCATTGTTTTTCAGGGGTTTCTTCTCTTTCTTTAAATCTTTTTAGCTGTTCATCTTTATCTAAAGTTAAAAAGAATTTTAATACAATTGCACCTTCATCCGTCCACATTTTCTCAAATTGATTAATTTCTTGATACGCACGTGACCATTCATCTTTAGTTGCAAATCCTTCGACTCTTTCAACTAAGACTCTGCCATACCAACTTCTATCAAATATTTCAACATGCCCACTTCTTGGCATATCTTTTGCAAATCGCCATAAATAATGATGAGTAAGTTCGACATCTGTAGGTGCACTAATTGCATTGACCTCATAACCAGTTGGGTCTAATTTTTCTCTTACTCTTTTTATATTTCCACCTTTACCGGCAGCATCCATTCCTTCATACACCAATATTAAAGGTATTTTTCTTTCATACAAAGCAAATTGCAGCTCTTTTAACCTGCTTTGTAGTTCACCTATTAATGATTTGTATGTTTTATTGTTTATCTTTTCAATAGATTGATTAAGTAATTCAGATTTAAAATTATCACTAAAATTGCCATCACTTACTTTCTTAGTCTCTTTATGTAGTTGAATGGCACTTTTTAAACGCGTTATAATATGTTGATTCATTGATTTAATAGCTTCATCTTTTTCTGTATAATCAATAATTTTCCATTCATCTTTAGGTGCATCTTTTAAAATTTTATGCATCTCTTTATGGTAAACATCATCAGCTATAGCACTTTCATATTCTTGTGCTTTCCAATTTGTAAGTGGATTTTCCTTCATTTCTTTTAAATGCGCTTTTCTTTTTTTATCACTAATCTCAATATAAAACTTAATTATTTCATACCCATCATCTTTAATCATCGATTCAAAATTCTGTATTTGTCTTTTTAATACATGATATTTATTATAAATGGAATTCTTGATTTTATTTTCTTGGTATTCAATAAAATATGCATACCAACTTCTAAAATAAATGTTAATATCTCCTCTAGCAGGTAAACTGTTCCAATATTTCTGTAAAAATTGGTACCTAAGATCATCCTCTGTAGGAGACTTTGTAGGTATAAAACGCGTGTATTTTGCATCAAGTGTTAATAAAAGTTCGTTAGATAGTCTTGTCTTCCCTGAAGCTGGAACACCCTCAAATACAATCATAATAGGAATTCCAAGTTCTTTAGTTTCCCTAGTTAAAGCTGCTACTTCTAAAGATAATTGTTCATTATTTTTAGTCATATCAATACACCTCTTTTCAAATAATATTATATGCCCACATTACAGTTTTCGCAATTTTCAAGTAATTATTATATTGATAATGGTATAATACTTTTAATATGGAGGGAAAATTATGACACTTACATTTAAAGAATATCAATATGAACAAATAAACATTGAAGAAAAAGAACAAAAAACGAAATCACTTTTAAAAATATTAGATCACGCTGAAACAATTGCTGAAGCTATAGAAACTATAAATAAAATAAACAAAATAAGAAATCATACAGATACATACTTCAACATTGCTTACATTAGAGCATCTATCGACAGTCACGATGATTTTTATAGTAAGGAAAGAGACTTTTTTGATGAAAATATGCCTAAAATACAAAATTTAGATAACCTATTTTATGAATCATTACTTAATTCTAAATTTAAAGACGAGCTAATTAAACATTTTGGTCAACAATTATTTTCTTTAGCTGAAGTTGCTTTATACACTTATCATCCTTCAATCAATGAATTACTCGTAAAAGAAAATAAGTTAGTAAGTAAATATGATAAATTAGTTGCCTCAGCAGAAATTGAATATAAAGGAGAACAGTTAAATTTATCACAGTTTAGCAAATATTTAATAAATAAAGATAGAAATATACGTAGAGATGCATACATTACGAAAGAAAAATTTTTCGACGCTCATTTAGAAGATTTTGATCGAATTTATGATGAGCTTGTTAAAGTTAGACATGAAATAGCTATAAAATTAGGATATGACAATTTTGTTCAACTTGGTTATGATCGCATGCAAAGGATTGGATATGGTGATCAAGATGTTAAAGTTTTTAGAGATCAAGTAAAAGAATTTATCGTTCCTATAGCTGAAACTATTAAAGCACAACATGCTAAACGTATAGATGTTAACCAATTAAAAGTATATGACCAAAATTTCACGTTTAAATTGGGATCACCTAAACCACAAATAACAACAGATGAAATTGTAGAAAATGCTAGAACAATGTATTATGAACGCTCTAATGAAACAGCAAAATTCATAGATTTTATGATAGATAAAGAATTGTTTGATTTAGAAGCTAAGAAAGGAAAAGAAAGTGGTGGTTATTGCACTATTATTAATGATTTCAAATCACCATTTATCTTCGCCAACTTTAATGGTACACAAGGTGACATCGAAGTCATGACTCATGAAGCTGGTCACGCTTTTCAAGTTTTTGAAAGTCTAAAATATTCTGTACCTGAATATTACTTTCCGACTTCTGAAGCATGTGAAATACACTCTATGAGTATGGAATATTTAACTTATCCATGGATGAAATTATTTTTCAAAGAAGACACAGAAAAATTTATGTTATCACATTTAGAAGATAATATTAAATTTTTACCATATGGCGTAGCGATAGATGAATTTCAACATAAAGTGTATGAAAATCCAGGTATTTCTGTTGAAGAACGAAGAAAAATTTGGTCTAACATAGAGAAGAAATACTTACCAACTATAGATTATGATGGCATACACCACTTAGAAGATGGCGCTTTTTGGCATAGACAAGGTCATATATTTGCTTCACCTTTTTATTATATCGATTATACATTAGCCACAATTTGTGCAATGCAATTTTATATCAAACAAGAAAATGATAAAGAACAAGCATGGGCTGACTATTTAAAAATATGTCAAATCGGCGGATCTCAATCATTTGTGGATATTATTGAATCAGTTGGTTTACAATCACCATTTGAAAAAGGCACTGTAAAATCAATTGTGGAACACATTTATAAAGCAATTCAAAATATTGATCAGTCCCAATTCTAAAGACAACTTTACTAAGTTCTGCCAAGTTGTAGATTAAGTCACTAGTTAATCGAAGAGTTCGGCCAAGTTGTAGATTAAGTCACTAGTTAATCGAAGAGATTGACCAAGTTGTAGATTAAGTCCGGCGTTAATCGAAGAGTTCTGCCAAATGAAAGGCTGAGACAATTAACTTGTCTCAGCCTTATTTTTTCATATCTAATTTATTAAGATTTAGTTACTTTTCTCAAGAAGAATACAATTACAGATCCTAAAATTACTACTATCGCTAACGAAATACCAATAATTAGTGGCTTTGAAACATCTTTTTTTTCTGAAGCTGTATCAAAACTTTCAGTAGTTGTTGAAGTGGATTCTGTTTTTGTATCATTATCTTCATTTGTGGATGTAGTTGCTGTTGTATTAGATGTTTTTTTAAATTTAGGATGAGCTAAATCAGGTCTACTTCCTACTTTACTCGTAACCAAATCTAAAACATCTTCATCCAATTTGCTATAATATTCTTCAGAGTTACCTGGAATGAACTTTGGATCTTCTCCTTCAGAATATTGTTGTTCATAATTATCAGGATAAGATGGCATAGTAGGTGTATATTGATCTATATATTGATCTATATATTGGCTATTATAGTTGTTATTATTTGAGTCATTTGATTTTGGTTCTTCAGTTGATGGTTTTCCTTCACCTGAATTATTAGGCGGTGGTGTTTGATTATTGCTATTTCCACCATTTGGTTCTTCCGTACTCGGTTCCTCTGTACTTGGCTTTTCACCTGTATTAGGTTCTTCTGTGCTCGGTTCTTCTGTTGATGGTTTTCCCCCACCTGAATTTGGCTCTTCCGTACTCGGTTCTTCTGTACTTGGTTTTTCACCTGTATTAGGTTCTTCTGTGCTTGGTTCTTCAGTTGATGGTTTTCCCTCACCTGAATTTGGCTCTTCTGTACTCGGTTCCTCTGTACTTGGTTTTTCACTTGTGTTCGGTTCTTTGATTGGTTCTTCTGTACTTGGTTTTTCACTTGTATTCGGTTCTTTGTTTGGTTCTTCTGTACTTGGTTTTTCACTTGTATTCGGTTCTTCTGTACTTGAATCTTTTTTCTTCTCTGTTTTTTGTTTAGTTTGTTCTTCAGCTGTATTAGGAGAAGTGTCTTTCACATTTGATTGTGAAGGTTCAATAGCGAGTGTATCATTCCCGTGTGCTACACCTATAACCATCGAAGATAATAATAAAGTTGATATAATTGAATTTTTAAGTACCTTCATAAATGTTATCCCCCTCCTATACGTTTTCAATATTATAAGTATAAATCATAAATATCTTGTTTTCTATGCTTTAACCCCATATGTTACACAGAATTAATATTTTGTAATAACTTATTCATATTTCTAATAATTAGAGGTTAAGATAAGTTGTACATAATAATTACTCCCTATCCAAAAATTGAATTTCGAATAGGGAGACTTTTAATGTTTTAACTATTTAGTTGCAAGTTATATTTTGTAAATTTCAAATAGACTTGCCCTGATTCTGTTGAAGTTCTAAAGTTTACTGCATTTTCATCCGGAAAAATTCTAGTTGTAAATACGCATTCTCCATCATTTACGAAAATTTCTAAACTTGAAGTATCGCTATAAATTCTTAACTGTTCTAAATCCTTATTTAAAGTTGTTGTACGCGTTGCTTTATCAACCGCTTCACTCACAACACCACTTTCAAAACGGTCTAATGTCAGCTGCTTTGTTCTTGTATTATAAATTATTTGAGTAGAACATTTTTTTGAAACTCTTACATCAAAATATATTTCTGTCGCTTCATTTTCAATAATATCTATAATCAACTCATATTGTTTACCTTCATATGGATGTAATTTCACAGAGTGTTTGTTTGCATAACCTTCTGCTGTTTCTTTATTCGTTCTTAATTTTTCTAGAGCTTTAATCGGTCTTTGAACTAGTTTATTATTTTCGATTGTTAACTCTCTTGGAATTGTTAAACAGTGCGCCCAACCTTCTTCATCAGTTGCATAATCAATTTCAGGAAGTCCCATCCAACCTATTAAAATTCTTTTACCATTTTTGTCTAAAAATGTTTGTGGTGCATAAAAATCAAAGCCTTGATCTAGTTCAATAAAATGATGATGCTCAAATTCTAAAGTATCGATATTAAAATCACCAATTAGATAGCCAGATTGATATATGTTTTCAAATTGATTATTTTGAGGTTCAATACCCTGTGGAGAAAAGATGAATACATCTTTCTCATCCAGCTTGAACAAGTCTGGGCATTCCCACATATAACCGAAATCTTGTAATTTAGTATGTATTTCACCCTTTAAAGTCCAATCTTTAATGTTAACAGACTCATAAATAACTGCACTTCCCGTTTCATTTTCTCTTTGTATTCCAAAAA
Source organism: Mammaliicoccus fleurettii (assembly GCF_003970575.1). Classification (GTDB taxonomy): domain Bacteria; phylum Bacillota; class Bacilli; order Staphylococcales; family Staphylococcaceae; genus Mammaliicoccus; species Mammaliicoccus fleurettii. Next base: position 22,428 of record NZ_RXWZ01000082.1, on the reverse strand, counting down.
TAGCATAGTACTTATCTTTTTCTTTCCATACTTTAGGGTCTCTAAAATGTTCAGTATAGCCTTTTGGAACATCATGAATCACAGGTTTATCAAATTTCTTAAATGATCCATCTTCTTGTTGAACTGCAATCATTTGTGTTGATTTTCTATTCCATTCATTATCTCTAACGTTACCTGTGTACATTAAATGTAATTTGCCTTCGTAATCAAATGCACTTCCAGAATAAACTCCATGACTATCGAATTCTGTATCTGGTGATAAAGCAACTCCTTCATCTTTAAAACTCGTTAAGTTTTTACTTGTATAGTGATACCAATACTTCAATCCATGTACAGCTCCTAATGGAAACCACTGATGAAATATATGGTATGTACCATTATGATAAATAACTCCATTAGGATCGTTTAATAATCCTGACTTTGGTTGTATGTGAAAGATTTGACGCCATTTTGATTGGTTAACTTGTTCTAGCAGTTTATTATATTCAACTTCAGATATGTCTGATAGTTTTTTGGATAGTTTTTTGTATTGTTCTTCACGTGTCCAATTTACCATTATCATTCTCCTTACTTCTCATTTTAACCGGCTGCATAATATACTTATTTTATCATATTTTATAAGCTAATTTATCCTTCGTTTCAAAATGATTGTTCTCAAACCACATTTCTTTCAAATAAAAAAACTGCCAACAAAGTTAAGTTTTGTCGACAGTTTGAATACTTATATTATTGTTTTTCGACTGTTATAGTCCATGAAGCATCGCCTAATTGTTCATAATTAGTAACAGGATATCCATTATCCGCTGCCCAATTTGGAAGTGCTTCTGTTGCTTGTGTACAATCGAAATCTATTTTTAGTTGCTCTCCAACTTGTATTTCATCCATTTTATTTTGTGCTTCTATTAATGGAAATGGACATACCATTCCAACAGTACCTAATTCATGTACCATTATTACACGCTCCTTTTATTAAATACTTTGTGTATTCACTTGTGTTTTAGCTTGTCTAGCTTTTCTAGGTTTAACAAAAATGAAGTAACTCATAAACCAAGCACCAAAAATCATTGAAGGTAAGGCAACCCAACCTTGCCAACTCATAGCTGCTGTAGATACTAGTCCATTACCGATTGAACAACCGCCTGCTAATGATGCACCTACACCCATACAAGCACCACCAATCACACTATTTCTAATTGTCTTAGTATCTGGCATTCTCCATTTAAATTCTCTTGAGCCTTTAGCTGCAATATATGAACCTACGAAAATACCTAATACTAAAAATACACCCCAGTTTATTAATGAAACATCTCCAGTCACTAAATACTGAACGATATTGGCTGAAGGAGTTGTAATACCAAGTCCTCCAACTCTACCAGTTGAAGCGCTCATTGGCCAAGCAATTAAAGCAATAACTCCTACTGCAACTGCCGCAACAAAAGGATGGTATCTTTTTTCAAATAACATATGACGTATTCCCGTATATTTCGGTTTTAATTGAGGTATAGCAACTTTTGGTTTTTTCAAAGTTTTTGTAACAAAATATGCTGTTATCATTACTAACACTATAATTAATAACCAAACAGGTATATTAAGTGTTTCAGACATATTTGAATTCATTACACTATATGAATTTATATTTTCTTGTAAAGGATTTAAAGGACCAGATTTCATAATTGCGGCCGTCACACCATACAATACTAATGCAATCCAGCTTCCTATTAATCCTTCACCTGCTCTGTACCATGTACCAGTTGCACACCCACCAGCTAGTATAATACCAATACCAAATACAAATGATCCAAGTATCGTACCTACTAATGGAAATGTTTCCGCTTCTATTTTAAAGACGCCTAATCCTACTAAAGTAAATAACCCAATACTTTGAATAGAAATAGCTATTAATAAAGCATAAAACATTTTATTATTTTTTTGTACATACATATCTCTAAATCCGCCTGTTAAACAAAAACGTGTTCTTTGCATAACAAAGCCGAGTAATATACCGACGATAAGTCCACTCATAACCATCCAAATCACGTTTACATCTCCTTATTCTTATTACTTTGATAGGAATAATAATATATGATATTCCACATTTTTTCAAGTTACCATTTCATTACAAAAGTTTGATAATTCAAAAAAAGAAAAAACAACCGTAATTTTTACGGTTGTTTCGTTTCATCTTCATCCATACCTAGTTCTTCTTCCATTAACTTTTGTTCTGCTTTTAAATATTTTTTATAACCTATTTTAGAAATTATGATACTAATCTCATATAAAAGTATCATCGGAATTGTAAATAACATATGTGTCATAAAATCAGGTGGAGCTATTAATGCTGCTACGACAAGTAATATGAAGTATGCATATTTTCTGTTTTTCTTTAAGAACATCGGTGTTACAATCCCTAATCTTGTTAAGAATAATAATAAAATTGGCAATTGAAATACGAAACCAAAAGGTATCGTAAATTTGAATAATTCACTAAAATATTCTTTAATACCAATGGTCTGCTTTATACCCATGTCATCTGCTAGTCCCATCGTAAATGCTATTAAATATGGGAATATGATAAAGTATGAAAATAACAAACCTCCTACAAACAAGAACAAACTAAATGGAATATAACTTAGTGTAACTTTTTGTTCTTTTGGATGTAATCCCGGAGATATAAATGCCCATATTTCATATAATATAACTGGTGATACAATAATAAATGCAATAATGATAATCATTGCTATGTATATTGTGAGTGGATCTGTTATCCTAAACGCATTCAATTCTAATGTTTGGGTAAAATCATCATTCGTAATATAGTAAATCACTGGTTTAGCAATGAAAAATCCAATAATGAGCCCACCTATTAGAAAATATGCAATAATCATAATACGACCACGTAATTCTTCTAAGTGTTCGACAAAAGTTAAATTGTCTTTATCCACCATCTTACCTCCAATCTAAAAAAAGATGTGGCAGGAAACCCGCCACATTCAAGGGAACATCTGTTAAATAAAATTCTATTTAACTTCTTTATCTTTGCTATCTTCAGGATTACTTTTCTTTTCATCAAAGTTTGTCATGCCATCTGTAGCATCTTTAAATTCTTTCAAAGTTGATCCCATCGCTCTACCAAACTGTGGTAATTTCTTTGGCCCAAATATAATTAATGCTACTACCCCTATAAATAATAAACTAACTGGTCCTGAAATACCGACTGTATTAATAAACGTTAAAGCTTCCATTTGATACCCTCCTATTGATTCTTCATAAAGAAGATTAAAGATTGCAATTCAATTCCTAAATCTATATGATGAACCTGCACTTTCTCAGGTACATTTATTCTTTGAGGTGTAAAATTCAAAATACCAGTAATTCCAGCAGATGTTATACGATCAGCAACTCTTTGTGCTGCTTGTTGTGGTACTGTCAATATTACAACTTGTATACCTACTTCTTCAACTACTTTTTCAAAATCATCCATACTATCAACTGTCAATTTACCTACCATACTTCCAGATATACTTTCAGATTGATCGAAAGCTGCGACAATTTGCATTCTATCATTAACAGTAAAATTATAATTCACAAGTGCAGTACCTAAATTACCAACACCAACGATTGCGACTTTAGTCATATCATCTTGTTCAAGGGTTGTTCTAAAAAATTTTAATAAATAACTAATATTGTATCCGTAACCCTTTTTTCCTAATTCACCAAAATATGAAAAATCTCGGCGAATTGTAGCTGAATCAATTTTAAGACCTTCACTTAATTCTTTTGAAGATACACGATCTACGCCTGAATTATGAAGTGTACTAACAAATCTATAATAAAGAGGCAAACGTTTCAAAGTTGCTTTAGGGATCTTCACATCATTCTTTGCCAAAATCCTCACCTTTTCCACTATAAAATAATGTGATTGCGTTCACATCTAATGGGTTTATTATAACAAACTTCACATAAAATAACTATATAAATATTGTATGTCATTTACATACAATTATCGTTCATTTTCATGTAGAATAATAACTAATAGAGAGGTGTAAACATGATACTTTTACAAATAAATAATTTAGAAAAATCTTTTGATGGCGATGTTATTTTTTCAGATGCTGATTTTGAAGTTAAAACAGGTGAAAGAATTGCAATAGTAGGAAGAAATGGTGCAGGTAAAACAACACTCATGAAAATTATTGCCGGCGTCGAAAGTTATGATTCAGGAAACATGTCTAAAGGTAAACAAGTTTCTATGGGATATTTAACACAACAAATGACATTAGACTCAAATGATACTGTGATGAATGAAATGAAAAAACCATTTGAACATGTAATAGTAATTGAAGAAAAGATGAAATCTTTAACAGACTGGTTAAGCAAACACGCAGATGACTATGATAGCGATACTTATCAAGAAAAGTTATCTCAATATGAAACACTATCAAATCAATACGAATCATTGGATGGCTATCAATATGAAAGTAAAATTAAAACTGTTTTAACGGGTTTGAATTTTATAGTGTCTGACTTTGATAGACAAATTCAATCATTCAGTGGTGGTCAAAAGACTAGATTATCGATGGCTCAGATGTTATTAAGTGAACCAGACTTGTTATTACTAGATGAACCTACTAACCATTTAGATATGGATACAACAGAATGGCTTGAGAACTATTTAACACATTTCAAAGGCGCTATCGTTATAATCAGTCACGATAGATACTTTTTAGATAAAATAGTTAACCAAGTTTACGATGTTGCTTTAGGTTCTGTAAAAAAATACGTAGGTAACTATAGTAAGTTTTTGAAAGAACGTGACGCACATTACGAAAAAGTAATGGCTGAATACGAAAGACAACAAAGTGAGATTAAAAAATTAGAAACATTTGTTGAAAAAAATATAACACGCGCATCTACAAGTGGTATGGCGAAAAGTAGACGTAAAGTCTTAGAACGAATGGAAAGAATCGATAAGCCAAGACTTGATGCAAAAAGTGCACAAATTAATTTCGAAATAAACCGAGCTACTGGTGAAGATGTTTTAAAAATTAATAATTTAGAAATTGGTTACTCTGAAAGCATAACTTCACCAATTAATTTAGAAGTAAAACGTCATGATCGCATCGCTATAATCGGTCCAAACGGAATCGGTAAATCTACTTTGATTAAGACAATCGCACAAAAGCTTCCTGCATTAGCTGGAGATGTCTTATTCGGTTCTAATATTCAGATTGGTTATTATGACCAAAAACAAGCAGAATTTAAATCCAATATGACAATATTAGATTATGTATGGAATCAATACTCACATATGCTAGAGAAAGACATTAGAACCATTTTAGGCAGATTCTTATTTACCCAGGATGAAGTCAAAAAAGTAATTAATGACTTATCAGGTGGAGAAAAAGCACGTCTTCAACTAGCATTGTTAATGCTAGAAAAAAATAACGTTCTTATTCTTGATGAACCTACCAACCATTTAGATATTGATTCTAAAGAAATGTTAGAACAAGCTCTACAAAACTATGAAGGCACACTACTCTTTGTATCACATGATCGATATTTTATTAATGAACTTGCTAATAAAGTATTCCATATCACTTATGAAGGTAATGAGCTTTTCCAAGGAGATTATCAATATTATTTAGAAAAACTAGAACAACGTGATGCAATCAATAGTTATGAACAAAATGATAGTTCCTCTACTCAAACAACTAAAGATGATAATTTTTATACAAATCAAAAACAACATAAAAAAGAAAAACGTAAACTTGAGCGACAATTAGAAGAAATTGAAAATAATATTTCTACATATGAAGAACAAATTACAAACTATGAGCATCAGCTTACATTGCCAGAAATATTTAATGATATTGAGAAGAGTAATGAAATTAATAATCTAAGAATAGAAACAGAACGTTTGCTCGAAGAAAACATGGAAAAATGGGAAGAAATAGAAAGTAAGCTCAATTAATCATAAATCACTAAGGTAAGTTTTACACCTTAGTGATTTTTTATATCGAATATTAATCACACTTTTATTCACAATAAAAAGACTTGTTTTACAGTCATCCACAGAGTTATCCTACTTATCCACAGGTAAAAAGTAAAAACAAGCCATTTATCGTAAAACTTGTCCACAAATAAAACAAAAGATATACTTAGGTTATCCACAATTTGTGATTAACTTGTGCACAAGTACAAACGTTCTGTATTGACTTTATGAATATCTCATGCATTTTGTTGGTGACTTGTAAATATTGTGAAATCAAAATGAAGTTAATCTTAAATTATTAATCTAGTAGATTAATTCACTAGCTTTAATATTGAAAAAGTTTTATAATTTATGTAACCAATTTTCTTGTCTTGTACACTTTAGTAAGAAAACACTGCTTACTAAATTTAAATTTAGTAAGTGCTTAGAGTTAAATTTCATTGATTAATTGGTCTTGTGTATTATACAGAAGGGATGATGATTTATGAATAACGCTAACATTGAGAGTTATACAACAAAAGCTAAAGAATTGCTAGAGCATAAGATTATAACTAAAGAAGAATATGAACAACGTATTAAAGACTACACTGATTACACAAACAGTGTAGGAAAGTACACTAGAAAATGAACACATTAAAATGACTGAGACATAATTGTCCTAGAAATTTTATAAAAATCATTTTGGTAGCTCATAAAACTACCATCAGATTGCCCGCAAAGTTTAAAACTTTGTTGGCATTTTTTTATGCGCATGCTATGTAAATAAATCTATTGATAAACGTGACCATTATGAAATGATTCACGATTTGGCGATGTAAAAGAACAGCAAAATATGAGATGGACTAGATATAGAGAAATTAAAAAATTATCCATGGATACCCTTGCTTACACTTCTTTCTACTTATGTGAATACAGATATCCATACTTACACTTCTCTCTACTTGTGTGAACATAGATATCCTTGCTTACACTTCTCTCTACTTGTGTAAATATAGACACTTAAGATTAATAGTCTTTAACATAAATGTCCTAGTATTTTTATGAGAATCATTTAGCTAACTCTTAGAGACACCATTTTTCTATATAAAAATAAATATTTACAACGATTTTGTAGTGCTGACGCCTGAGGGAATAGTATGAGTGAGAGACTACAGGTTCGAACCATACCCCTAGGCAAGCATGCACGAACAAAATCGTAAGATTATATAAAATAGATATACTTCCACCGATTTTGTAAAGTGCGGACGCCTGAGGGAATAGTATGTGTGAGAGACTATAGGCTCGAGCCATACCCCTAGGCAAGCATGCACTTTACAAAATCGTAAGATTGTATAAAAAATAAGCATATCACTTTAAAAATCAGTTAAGTGATATGCTTATTTGTTTTGATTTAGGATTTATATCCTAAGCTCTTATGATTTATTCTGTAATTGCATTTGCCATCCAAGTTACACCATATGGATCTTGGAATGAACCGAATAATGGAGACCATTCTACTTCTGCTAATTGCATATCTATTTTACACCCAGCAGCTTCAGCCTTCTTAAATAAATCGATAACTGCTTCTCTGTCGTTTTCATCATTATAGTTAAATTGGAAACAAGCTTGTGCGCCTTCATTATCAATATCTTTATTTTGCCATGTATCACTACACAAAAATGTCTTACCTAATAACTTGAAACTCGCATTCATTGTAAAAGATTCGGGCATTTGAAATTCCTCAGGTGCATCTTTGAATATTTCATGATTACCAGGTACTCTCATAATATCTGTTGCACCTAATTTCTCTTCGTAAAACTTTAATGCTTCAACGCTATTTTTAAAATTAAAATAACTATTTACTTCCACAAGTTTTCGCCTCCTATATCTTTTATTGTTCGAGTCAATTATAACTTCTGATGTGTAATATTACAAATATTTACTTAATTAAAAGTTTCAATATCTAGAGAGCTCTTGCCATTTAATTTCATGTCTGAAAATCTATTGTTTTCATATAAGAAATGGGCAACCGATCCTATCATTGCAGCATTGTCTGTACATAGATTTAATGGTGGTACACTCAATTCAATACCAAGCTTGTTAGACTCTTTCTCTAAAGTACTTCTTAAACCTTTGTTTGCTGCAACTCCTCCAGCTACGATTAAATGCTCAACATTATATTCTTTTACTGCAGACATTGTTTTACCTACCAATACTTCAACGACACTATTTTGAAAACTCGTAGCGACATCTTCTTTAACGATTTCTTCGTTTTTTTGTTTTTTATTATGCAATGTATTTATTACTGCACTTTTCAATCCACTAAAACTAAAATCATAGCTATCTTTTTCCAACCATACTCTAGGAAAATTCAAGGTATCCTTTCCTATTTGGGCCAATCTATCAACTTCTGGTCCACCTGGATAAGATAATCCTATTGTTCTTGCTACTTTATCATAAGCTTCTCCAACAGCGTCATCACGTGTTTCACCAATAATTTCAAAATCAAGATGATTCTTCATATAAATTAGTTCAGTATGCCCTCCAGATACAATGAGTGCAATTAATGGGAATTGAAGTGGTTTAATAAGGTGATTTGCATAAATATGTCCTGCTATATGATGAACCGGTATAAGCGGTTTTTGATGGCTAAATGCTAATGCTTTAGCACTAGCCACACCTACTAATAATGCACCAATTAATCCTGGTCCTTCAGTAACTGCTATTGCATCTATATCATCCATTGTCATATTTGCGTTCGATAATGCTTCATCTATAACTTGCGTCATAACTTCAACATGTTGTCTACTAGCAACTTCTGGTACAACACCACCAAATTTTTTGTGTGTCATCATTTGGGTAACGACTTCATTGCTTATAATTTCATTACCATTTTTGATCACACTAGCTGCTGTTTCGTCACAGCTCGTTTCTATACTTAAAATAATAGATTTAGTCATTTTTTAAACTCACCCACATCACTTTAGCATCCTCTCCGTCGCCATAATAATTTTTTCTGACACCACCATAAGTAAACCCAGCTTTTTCATATACATGTCTAGCAGCTTTATTTTCAATTCTTACTTCTAAGCTCATTGTCGTACATGTGGTACTTGCGTAATTCATAACATATTCTAATAATAATTGTCCTATCCCATTACTTCGATATGATTCGTCTACAGAAATTGTAGTTATTTGTGCCTGATCAATGACTATCCAAATACCACAATAGCCAATAATTTTTTCACCCAAAGACACAACGAAATAATGTGCAAATTCATTTTTTTCTAATTCATGATAGAAAGCTTCTAAAGACCACGAGCTATTTGTAAAACTTTGATTTTCTATTTTATAAACTTCTTGGACATCTTCAATACTCATTTTTCTAATTTCTAATGCTTTGTTTGATTGTTTTTCCAATTTTGTTCCGCCTCTGATAATTTTAAATATCGTGGTTTTAATTCATGAACGTTTAATACAGGCTGATCTTTTATTTGATTCATAAGTGAAGCATTTGGTAGATTCGTTATGATTCTACCATCTAATTTATTTTTCAAAGTTGCTGTATCGTTACCTACAAATATAAAAGGTTGAGTTTGATCATTTAAATATTTTTTAAGTTCTTCAATAGAAATATAACAATCTTCCATAACTTCTATTAAATTATCGTCTTCATATTTATAAACTCCTGCAAATACATGATCTCTTCTTGCATCAAATATAGGCACAATCAAATCTGTTTTACTATTGTAAGTCATAGCTAAAGATTTTAGCGAAGAAACTTCATATAATGGGATTTCCAATGAATATGCCAATGTTTTAGCTGTAGTGATACCAATTCTTAATCCAGTGTATGAGCCAGGACCATTGGCAACTACGATTTCTGTTAACATTTCAGGTGATACATTAGCCTCATTCATAAGTGTTTCAATCACCGGCATTAATTGTAAAGAATGATTTTTCTTTATATTAGATTGATAATTTAATAAGACAGTATCTTCTTTAACCAGAGATACAGCTAATGGCTGGTTTGAAGTATCAATTAATAAGGTTGTCATCATTTAACACTTCCTTTATTTGTTTATAGTGTTCACCCTTTGGAACTATTTCAAACAATCTTTTATTTTCTTCTATATACTTAATGTTAATTTCTAAATATTCTTCGGGTAGAAAATCTTTAATATATTCACTCCACTCTATGAGCGTTACAGCATCAGAAGTAAAATACTCATCAAATCCTAAGTCTTCATCACTATTTTCTAATCTGTAGCAATCCATATGATGAAAAGGTAATCTTCCTTTATACGATTTTATAATATTAAAGGTAGGTGAATTAATATTTCTCTTAACGCCTAATGCCTTACCAAAATATTGGCTAAACGTTGTCTTTCCAGCTCCTAAATCGCCATTTAATAAAATAACATCGTTCTCAGTTACGACTTGAGCAAGTTTTTCAGCTATTTTTTTCGTCTTTTCTAATGATTCAACTTGAATAAACATTATTTGGCACCTACTTTTACTTTACTTAAACTAACTGAATTATTATAACAAATATTTAATTAATTGGGTAATGAACGGTTCATATCTAACTAAAGCGCTTACATTATCTAAATTTTTAGAATAATCTAAATCTTCTGTTGACATGTGCTCAAATATGCGTTAGATTTAGAACATAAATTTTTTAACTATTCAAAAATCTTAATCAAAAATATAGTTCACATTTGAGAAGAAAGGACGAGTTGTAATGAGATATAATATGACAGCAAACAAACCGACAATCGAATACAGCATATTAGTAATTTTATTACGCTCAGAAGGACTCGAACAACAGTAAGTATCAATTTACTGTCAGGTTTAAGTCCTATTTCTACTTGAATGGGACTGAAAGCAGCGTCCCATATATTATTGGGGCGTTGCTTTTTTATTTTTCTAGAGGAGTGTAATTATGAGAAGTGACATGATCAAAAAAGGTGACCAACAAGCACCTGCAAGAAGTTTATTACATGCAACAGGACAAATTAAAGATCCTACAGATATGAATAAACCATTCATTGCGATTTGTAACTCTTATATTGATATTGTCCCAGGACATGTTCATTTAAGAGAATTAGCTGATGTAGCTAAAGAAGCTATTAGAGAAGCAGGTGGTATACCATTCGAATTTAATACGATTGGTGTCGATGACGGAATTGCAATGGGACACATTGGAATGCGCTACTCATTACCAAGTAGAGAAGTAATTGCTGACGCAGCAGAAACAGTAATCAATGCTCACTGGTTTGATGGTGTATTCTACATGCCAAACTGTGACAAGATTACACCAGGTATGCTTTTAGCATCTGTTAGAACAAATGTACCTGCTATCTTTTGTTCAGGCGGTCCAATGAAAGCTGGATTATCATCAACTGGTAAAGCTTTAACATTATCATCAATGTTTGAAGCAGTTGGTTCTTTCAAAGGTGGATCAATGTCAAAAGAAGAATTTTTAGACATGGAACAGAATGCATGCCCTACTTGTGGTTCATGTGCAGGCATGTTCACAGCAAATTCAATGAACTGTTTAATGGAAGTACTAGGACTTGCATTACCTTATAACGGTACAGCTATTGCAGTCGGAGAAGAAAGAAGAGAGTTAATTCGTGAAGCAGCATTTAAACTTATGGATTTAGTTAAGAATGATATCAAACCTAAAGACATTGTTACTAAAGACGCAATCGATGACGCATTTGCTTTAGATATGGCAATGGGAGGTTCTACTAATACAGTACTTCATACATTAGCTTTAGCAAATGAGGCTGGTATTGAATACGATTTAAATCGCGTTAACGAAATTGCTAAACGTACGCCTTACCTATCTAAAATTGCACCAAGTTCATCATATTCTATGCACGATGTTCATGAAGCTGGTGGTGTTCCAGCAATTATCGGTGAATTATTGAAAATGGATAATGTACTACACCCAGATAGAGTAACCGTCACAGGTAACACTTTAAGAGAAAATAATGAAAATAAAGAAATAAAAAATACTGATGTTATTCACACGAGAGATAATGCATTTTCTGAAACTGGTGGCTTATCAATGCTATTTGGGAACATTGCTCCCGATGGCGCAGCTATAAAAGTTGGTGGTGTCGATCCATCAATCAATAAATTTGTCGGTAAAGCAATTTGCTTTAGCTCACATGATGAAGCAGTAGAAGCAATTGATAACCATACAGTACGAGAAGGTCACGTAGTTGTCATTCGATATGAAGGACCTAAAGGTGGACCTGGAATGCCTGAGATGTTAGCCCCTACTTCATCTATCGTTGGTAGAGGATTAGGTAAAGATGTGGCATTAATAACTGACGGTAGATTCTCAGGTGCAACTAGAGGTGTTGCTGTAGGACATATTTCACCTGAAGCTGCAGCTGGAGGACCTATTGGATTGATTGAAGACGGAGATGAAATTGTAATTGATTTAATTAACCGAACATTAGATGTAAGTGTTTCTGAAGCTGAGTTACACGCTAGAAAACAAAACATCGAACCATTTAAAGCGAAAGTTAAAACTGGTTATCTTGCAAGATATACTGCGCTTGTTACAAGTGCAAATACAGGTGGCATCTTGAAAGTACCAGACGAACTAATTTAAGGAGTGATTTGCATGGCACTAACTACTAAATCATACAAAGAACCAGATGAAGCAACTAAAGAAAAGACAATAACATACACGGGTGCTGAACTACTCGTACAATCATTTATTGACCAAAAAGTTGATTACATTTTTGGATATCCTGGTGGTGCAGTCTTACCTTTATATGATGCTTTTTATGAAGGTAAAGTGCCTCACATTTTAACGAGACACGAACAAGGAGCTGTTCACGCTGCAGAAGGTTATGCAAGAGTAACAGGTAAACCTGGCGTAGTTGTTGTTACAAGCGGTCCAGGAGCGACAAATACTATTACAGGAATTGCTGATGCTATGAGTGATTCAATTCCACTCATTGTCATCACTGGCCAAGTTCATCGTCCTGGAATTGGTAAAGATGCCTTCCAAGAAGCTGATTTACTTTCAATGACAACACCTATTACGAAACATAATTATCAAGTAACAGATGTAAAAGATATTCCAAAGATTATAGATGAAGCTTTCCATATCGCTTCAACTGGACGTAAAGGACCTGTCGTAATTGATTTTCCTAAAGATATCGGTGTTCTTGAAACTGTTGAAGTTGCACCAAGAGAACTTGATTTACCAGGTTATCATATTGACCTAAATCCTGAAGAAAAAGAAATTGACCAGTTTATTCAAATGATACGCCAAGCTGAAAAGCCACTTATTTTAGCTGGTGCAGGTGTTAACCATGCCGAAGCTTCAAATGAACTTACATCTTTTGCGAATAAATACAAAATTCCTGTCGTTAATACTTTGTTAGGTTTAGGCTCTATCCCCTACTCTGATCCTTTATTTTTAGGTATGGGAGGTATGCATGGTTCATACGCTAGTAATATGGCACTAACAGAATGTGATTTGTTGATTAATTTTGGCAGCAGATTTGATGACCGTCTAGCAAGTAGCCCAGACGATTTTGCTAAAGATGCAAAAGTTATCCATGTCGATATTGATCCATGTGAAATCAACAAAATAATTCCAACTGATTTAGGTATTATTGCTGATGCAAAACTCACTCTTGAATCTCTATTAGAATATGAAACTCATGACCTTATTCACCATGATTGGTACGAACATTGTCTATCAAACAAAGCAACATACCCATTTAAATACGACAAACCCACTGATGACTTTGTTAAACCACAACAAGCAATTGAGTATATTGGTAAAATCACTAACGGTGATGCACTTGTCGCTACAGATGTAGGACAACACCAAATGTGGGTTGCACAATATTACCCGTTCAAGACACACGGTCAAATCATCACAAGTGGTGGTCTTGGAACTATGGGCTTTGGCATTCCAGCTGCAATGGGTGCAAAGTTTGCATATCCAGATAAAACTGTAGTTGCAGTTGTTGGTGACGGTGGTTTCCAAATGACAAATCAGGAAATGGCGATTCTTAATGAATTCAACAACGATATTAAAATCGTATTAATTAATAATGGTGCACTAGGGATGGTTAAACAATGGCAAGATAAGTTTTATAGCCAACGCTTTTCTCATTCAGTATTTTCAGGACAACCAGACTTTATGAAACTTTCAGAAAGCTACGGTGTTAAAAGTTTCATGATTGATTCTAATGAGAAATTGGAATCAACAATTGATGAAGCATTTGCACATAAAGGACCTGCCCTAATCGAAATTAGAATTTCCCCTTCTGAACCAGTACTTCCTATGGTTCCAAGTGGACAACCAAATTACAAGATGGAGGGCGTGGAATAATGAAAAGAACAATTAAGACTCAAGTACTCGATAGAGCGGGTACTCTCAACCGACTTACAAGTATTTTTGTAAGGAGACAATACAACATTGTTTCACTTTCAGCAACGCCAACTGAAACTGAGGGCATTACGAATATAACATTTATCGTAGATGTTTCAGATGAAAGCAGTACAGAAACAATTATTAAGCAACTAGAAAAACAAGTAAACGTAATATCTGCACTAGACATTACAGAAACAAATCTATTCAATAGAGAGCTCATATTAATTAAGCTAGGTCACCCTACTGATTATAAGTCTTTCGAAAAATTGATTCAGCCCTATGAAAATCAACTTACTATTTTAAAAGATGTTGAAGACCATATTTATTTACAAGCATTTGGAACCCATCAAACAATAGAAAATCTATTGGATGATTTAAAAATATATCCAGTGACACAAGTGTCACGAACAGGTTCAGCAGGATTACTATAAAACTAAACAATTTAATGGAGGCATTTATTATGACTAAAGTATTTTATGACAACACGGTAACAGAAGACGCATTACAAGGTAAAAAAATTGCAGTTATTGGGTATGGTTCACAAGGACATGCACATTCACAAAACTTAAAAGATAATGGCTATGACGTTGTTATCGGTATTCGTCCAGGTAAATCATTTGATCAAGCTAAAGAAGATGGCTTCGAAGTTTATCCAGTAGAAGAAGCAGTTAAGCAATCTGACGTTGTAATGATCCTATTACCAGATGAAATTCAAGGACAAGTATATAAAGAAGAAATCGAATCTAACTTAGATGAAGGAAATGCTTTAGTATTTGCTCATGGATTTAATATTCATTTTAAAGTCATTCAACCACCAGAAAACGTTGATGTGTTCTTAGTAGCACCTAAAGGACCTGGTCATTTAGTAAGACGTACATTCGCTGAAGGTAGCGCTGTACCAGCTCTTTACGCTGTATATCAAGATGCGTCTGGCAAAGCAACACAATTAGCATTAAGCTACGCAAAAGGTATCGGTGCAACTAGAGCCGGTGTAATTGGTACAAGCTTTGAAGAAGAAACTGAAACAGATTTATTCGGTGAACAAGCAGTACTTTGTGGTGGCGTAACTAAACTTATCCAATCAGGGTTTGAAACTTTAGTTGAAGCAGGTTACCAACCAGAAATCGCATATTTCGAAGTATTACATGAAATGAAACTAATCGTTGATTTAATGTATGAAGGTGGAATGGAAAACATGCGTTATTCTATTTCAAATACTGCAGAATTTGGTGACTATGTATCAGGCGAACGCGTTATCACACCAGATGTTAAAGACAATATGAAAGCAGTTCTAAAAGATATCCAAACTGGTGCGTTTAGTGATCGCTTCATTAAAGATAACGAAAACGGCTTTGAAGAATTCTTGAGAATGCGTAAAGAACAACAAGGGCATCAAATTGAATCAGTTGGTAGAGATTTACGTGACATGATGCCATTCGTTAAAGCTAAAAGTATTCAATCTAAATAAATGTATTAGAACTTAAGGAGAGGATTATTATGTCAGATCATATTCAAATATTCGATACAACACTTAGAGATGGAGAACAGACACCAGGAGTAAACTTTTCATTCGATGAACGTCTCAAAATTGCTATACAACTAGAAAAATGGGGAGTCGATGTAATAGAAGCAGGATTCCCCGCTTCTAGTGAAGGCAGTTTTAAATCAGTAGAAAGTATTTCAAAGGCATTAACAACTACTGCAGTTTGTGGCTTAGCTAGATGTAAAAAATCAGATATTGATGCTGTTCATGAATCTACAAAAGAAGCACAACATAGACAAATTCATATCTTTTTAGCTACTAGCCCTATTCATTTAGAATACAAATTAAAAATGACTGAAGAACAAGTTTTATCTTCGATTACAGAAAATGTTACTTATGCAAAAACATTATTTGAAAAAGTACAATTTTCACCTGAAGATGCAACTAGAACACCTTTACCATTTTTAATTAAAGCAGTTCAAGCGGCTGTTGATGCAGGTGCAAATATTATCAATATTCCTGATACTGTTGGTTATTCGTATCCTTCTGAATATGGTCAACTCTTTAAGACTCTCATTGAAACAGTTAAAAGTGATCACGAAGTAATTTATAGCTCTCATTGTCATGATGACCTAGGACTAGCAGTAGCAAATGGACTTGCTGCTTTTGAAAACGGTGCTCGTAGAGTTGAAGGTGCAATTAATGGTATTGGTGAACGTGCAGGTAATACAGCACTTGAAGAAATAGCGCTTGCGCTACATGTTAGACAAGACCATTTTAATCTATCAACAAATATAGACTTATCTGAAACTAAAAATACGAGTGACATAGTAAGTAGATTTTCTGGCCTTCGAGTCCCAAGAAATAAAGCAATTGTCGGACAAAATGCATTTAGCCATGAATCAGGTATACATCAAGATGGCATTCTAAAAAATCCTGAAACGTATGAAATTATGACACCTCAATTAGTTGGTGTTGTTAAAAATTCACTACCTTTAGGAAAACTATCTGGAAAACATGCATTTAGCGAAAAACTTATTGAACTTGGTTATGATTTATCTCCTGATGAACAAGTAGAAGTATTTAAACAATTCAAGTCTGTCGCAGATAAGAAAAAACAAGTTACAGATCGTGACATTCACGCTATTTTACAAGGTAGTGAACATGAAGAGAATGCATACTATAAAGTGAATGCATTACAACTACAATTTGTGTCTAATGGCTTACAAAGTTCTGTAGTCGTTATAGAAGATAAAGAAGGTAATACTTATCAAGACTCTTCTATTGGTTCAGGTTCTATCACTTCAATTTATAATGCAATAGATAGAATATTTGATTATTCACCTAAATTACAACAATACCGAATTGACTCTATTACGGAAGGTACAGATGCACAAGCTGAAGTACACGTACAAGTACAATTTGAAGATGAAGTATTTACTGGTATAGGTATTGATTATGATATCTTATACGCATCTTGCAAAGCGTATGTAGAAGCGCACGCAAAATTCAGTAAAAACACAGTGAAAGAAGGCGTAAAGTCATGACATACAAAATCACTGCCCTACCCGGTGATGGTATCGGCCCAGAGATTTTAGAAGGTAGTATTGAAATATTAGAAGCACTTGCAAAAAAGTTTGAATTTGAATACGACTTAGTTACGAAAGATTTTGGAGGTATCGCCATAGATAAACATGGCGAACCTTTACCTCCTGAAACTTTAGAAGCATGTCAAAACAGTGATGCAATACTGTTAGGCGCTGTAGGTGGCCCTAAATGGACAAATCCTAAGAATAGACCAGAGCATGGTTTATTAGGTATTAGAAAATCACTAAAATTATTTGCTAATATTAGACCTACTATAGTTACTGAAGCTACTGCTCACCTTTCCCCACTAAAAGAATCATTAGTTAAAGATACTGATTTTATAATCGTTCGAGAATTAACTGGTGGCCTTTATTTTGGTGAACCAAAGTATTTCAATGAAAATCAAGCAGTAGATACATTGACTTATACTACAGAAGAAATAACAAGAATAGCTCACATAGCTTTTAAATTAGCTTTAAAAAGAAAGAATGTTGTAACGTCTGTTGATAAAGAAAATGTTTTAAGTTCTTCAAAATTATGGAGACAAACTTTAGAACAAGTTTCTAAAGAATATCCTGATGTAACGCTAAATCATTTATTAGTTGATGCATGTAGCATGCACCTTATAACTAATCCCAAGCAATTTGACGTTATTGTAACTGAGAATTTATTTGGTGATATCCTAAGTGATGAAGCTTCAGTAATTCCAGGTTCATTAGGCTTATCGCCTTCTGCTAGTTTTGGTGAAAGTGGCCCAAGTTTATATGAGCCAATACATGGATCTGCACCAGATATTGCAGGTCAAAATAAAGCAAATCCTAGTGGTATGTTACTCTCACTAGCAATGTGTATTCGTGAAAGTCTGCATCAACCAGAATGCGCACAACATCTAGAAAATATAGTTTTTAATACAATTAATGAAGGTATTGCCACAAAAGATTTAGGTGGTAGCTACAGCACATCTGAAGTCTTCGAAGCAATTAAAAAATCAATTTAAGAGGAGGAAAACGACATGTCACAAACATTATTTGATAAAGTATGGAATCGACATATAGTAGCTGGTAAAGAAGGTGAACCCCAATTATTATACATCGACTTGCACCTAATACATGAAGTTACATCTCCTCAAGCATTCGAAGGATTAAGATTGCAAAACAGAAAATTGAGACGACCTGATCGAACTTTTGGAACTTTAGATCATAATGTTCCTACTGTTGATATATTCAATATTAGAGATGAAATTGCTAATAAACAAATTAATGCCTTACAAAAAAATTGTGAAGCATTTGGTGTAAAGTTATTTGATATGGGTTCAGACGAACAAGGTATAGTACATATGGTTGGTCCAGAAACAGGTTTAACACAGCCAGGTAAAACAATCGTATGTGGAGATTCACATACTGCTACTCATGGTGCATTTGGTGCTATTGCATTTGGAATAGGTACTAGTGAAGTTGAACATGTTTTTGCAACTCAAACATTATGGCAAACTAAACCTAAAAACTTAAAAATTCAAGTAGATGGTACCCTACCTACTGGTGTATATGCAAAAGATATCATCTTATATTTGATTAACCAATATGGAGTTGATTTTGGTAGTGGATACGCTTTAGAATTCGCAGGTGAAGCTATTTCCAATATGTCAATGGACGAGCGAATGACTATTTGTAATATGGCCATTGAAGCTGGTGCTATGTATGGAATGATGAAGCCAGATGAAACAACTTTTGAATATGTTAAAGGTCGTGAATATCAACCTGAAAACTTTGAAGAAAAAGTAGAAGATTGGAAAACGCTTTATTCTGATGAAGATGCTACTTATGATAAAATCATCACAGTTGATGTAAGTGATTTAGAACCACAAGTTACATGGGGAACTAGTCCAGAAATGGGCGTAAGTTTCAGTACACCATTCCCAGAAATCAATGATATTAATGATGAAAGAGCGTATAACTATATGGGGCTTAAACCTGGTGAAACCGCACGAGATATTCCTCTAGGTTATGTATTCCTTGGTTCTTGTACAAATGCTAGACTTTCAGATTTAATTGAAGCGAGTAAAATAATAGATGGACACCAAGTTCATCAAGATATTACAGCTATAGTCGTACCAGGTTCACGAAGCGTTAAACTACAAGCTGAGGCACTAGGATTAGATAAGATTTTCAAAGATGCAGGCTTTGATTGGCGAGAACCAGGATGTTCAATGTGTCTAGGTATGAATCCCGATCAAGTACCAAATGGGGTACATTGTGCCTCAACGAGTAACCGTAACTTTGAAGGACGACAAGGTAAAGGTGCAAGAACACATCTCGTATCTCCAGCTATGGCTGCTGCGGCTGCTATAAATGGAAGATTTGTAGATACTAGAAAGGTGGTCATTTAAATGGAACCTATTAACATCTTTAATGGGAAAACAGTTCCCCTATTGAATGATAATATTGATACGGATCAAATTATCCCTAAAGTCTTTTTAAAAAGAATAACTAAAACAGGATTTGGCCCTTTTCTATTTGATGAATGGCGCTATCTTGAAGACGGTTCTGAAAATCCAGACTTCAACTTAAATAAACAGGAATATAAAGGTGCAAGCATTTTAATTTCTGGTGACAATTTTGGTTGTGGATCATCAAGAGAACATGCCGCATGGGCGCTTAAAGATTTTGGGTTCCTTATTATTATTGCAGGTAGTTTTAGTGATATCTTTTATATGAATTGTACTAAAAATGGTATGCTTCCTATTGCTATTGAAAATAAAAATGATAGAGAAGCGATTGCTCAACATAGTGATATAACTATTGATTTACCAAATCAAGAAGTTATTACACCTGAAGCAAAATATCATTTTGAAATAGATTCAACATGGAAGAATAAACTTGTTAATGGGCTAGATGATATTGCTATTACATTAACTTACGAAGATCAAATAAACGAATATGAGAAAATGCACAACTAATTTGGGAGTGATAAAATGACCTTAAAAACACGTTTAAGTGCCGAAGATATAGAAGATGCTTTTTTAAAATTAAAAGACACTGTTAAACAAACACCTTTAGAAAAAGATATGTATTTATCACAAAAATTTGATTGTAACGTATACTTAAAAAGAGAAGACCTTCAATGGGTGCGCTCATTTAAATTACGAGGTGCATACTATGCCATTAATCAATTAACTGATGAAGAAAGAGCAAACGGCGTTAGTTGTGCAAGCGCAGGTAATCATGCCCAAGGTATTGCATTTACTGCTAAACAACTTGAAATTAAAGCAGTTATTTTCATGCCAGTTACTACCCCAGCTCAAAAAATTAATCAAGTGAAATTTTTCGGTGGTGAATTTGTTCAAATTGAATTAATTGGAGACACATTTGATGATTGTTTGAAACATGCCCTTGAATATACTGAAAAATTTGGATTAAGCTTTATTGATCCATTTGATAATATTAATACGATTGCTGGTCAAGGTACTATTGCAAAAGAAATGGTAGATTATGCAAATGATGAGAACATTCAATTTGACTATTGCTTTGCTGCAATCGGTGGTGGCGGACTTATTTCTGGAGTTGGTACATATTTAAAAGAAAATATGCCGACTACACAAGTTATAGGTGTAGAACCATTAGGAGCAAGTAGCATGGCTCAATCAGTAAAAGCAAATAAGATTGTAACGTTAACTGACATCGATAAATTTGTAGATGGTGCTTCAGTAGGAAAAGTTGGACAATTAACGTTTGATATTTCTAAAAATGTAGTAGACAATTTTGTAGCTGTAGATGAAGGTGAAGTTTGTAGCACTATTCTTGATATGTACTCGAAGCAAGCCATTATAGCCGAACCAGCTGGTGCATTAAGTGTTAGTGCTCTTAATCATTATACAAATGAAATTAAAGGTAAAAATGTAGTATGCATTGTAAGTGGTGGTAATAACGATATTAATAGAATGAAAGAAATCGAAGAAAGATCCCTCTTATTCGAAGATATGAAACATTACTTTATCGTTAATTTCCCACAAAGACCTGGCGCTTTAAGAGAATTTGTAAATGACGTATTGGGTCCTAATGATGACATTACTAAATTTGAATACTTAAAAAAATCTAGTCAAAATACTGGTTCTGTTATTATTGGTATTCAACTTAAGGACCATAATGATCTTGACCAATTATATAAGAACGTCAGTGAATTTGATCCTAAATACATTTACATTAATCAAAACAAAATGCTTTATTCACTACTGATTTAAAAGATAGTAGAATATAAATCCTAACTTAAAATAAATGGGCATATCACTTAACTGAGTTTTCAGTTTTATAGTGATATGCTTATTTTTTTAATATCTTATGATTTTGTACGTGCATGCTTGCCTAGGGGTATGGCTCGAGCCTGCAGTCTCTCACACATACTATTCCCTCATGCGTCAGCACTTTACAAAATCGTGACAAACATCTATTTTTATACAAAAAGTAAGAGCAGAAATTCTAATATATTTATGTCCTAACTCTTTTATCACTTCTTTTTAATTTGTAATATTTGAGTCCGTTCTCAAAATCTATTTTTTGATTAAGTTTCTCAGTCTTTTTTTACTATTTTTTAAAGTTTATAGTGATATGCTTATTTTTAATATCTTACGATTTTGTACGTGCATGCTTGCCTAGGGTATGGCTCGAGCCTGTAGTCTCTCACGCATACTATTCCCTCAGGCGTCCGCACATACAAAATTGTGATATTTTTCGGATATTTTAAAGCTATTTTGGGTATAGCCATTCCGTTTATTATTACATGGACAACGCAAAGTAAAATGTACGAACTATGTATGCAGTAATGGCAAGAAATATAAGAAAAATTTTCTTAGAGTTTTATATTCCTTTTAATTTTTTACATAAAAAAAAGAGACCTAACAGGTCTCGAGTGCGGCTCATCGCATCCATTTATAAATATTTGCCCGGCAACGTCCTACTCTCGCGGAACGTA
>NZ_RXWZ01000081.1 GCF_003970575.1 Mammaliicoccus fleurettii | reverse complement strand
TTAAGCTTAAATTTAATAAAACATACTTATTAAAACAAAAAAACAAACTGAACTTATAAAATTAAGTTCAGTTTGTCCACAGTCTGAAGCATTACACATTATGTGTAATGCTTTTTTATTTAACTAAACCCATTTAAATATGGATTTGTCATTTCTTCTTCAGAAATAGTTGATTCGGGACCATGTCCTGGAAAAATTGTAGTATTAGGATCTAATTCTAATAATTTATCTTCAATTGATTTAATTAAAGTTTCAGTATCACCTTTATATAAATCCGTTCTACCTATTCCACCTTTAAATAAAGTATCCCCAACAATTGCAAAATCTCCAAAAACGAATGACAAGCTACCTGGTGAATGCCCTGGTGTATGTAGAGCTTCAAACTCAAACTCTCCTATTTTGTGAGTTCCTTCATCCATAACTAAAGGTACTGTATGTTGTACAACTTGAGGTAATTGATATGCTGCGAATTTTTTAGATCCATTTTTCACTGTATCTGTTAACCATGATTTTTCTTCTTTATGAACATATACATCGACGTCATATTTTTTAACGACATCATCAATGCCACCTATATGGTCAAAATGAGCATGTGTAAGTAGAATACCACTTAACTTTTTATTGAATTTCTCTATGCGTTTGTTTATAAATTGTCCATTATCACCCGGATCAATTACTAGCAGTTCCTTATCTCCTTCGATAATATAACAGTTAGTTTCAACTATTCCTAAAGAATAACTATGTACTTTCATTGCATTTCCTCCTCTTTTTTTAAAAAGTACCTCGACAAAATCACATATTAATTATACAATTAATATGATAATAAAAGAAAACGTATTGGGGGTATTGGAATGCCATTTATCGACACAGGGGAACTATTTGAGTTGTTTGGAATAAAAATCCATATCGGCGTTAATATTTTCTCTTTATTAATGCTTGCCGTTTTTATTCTTGCAATATTTGGTTTGATTTCAGCATTCAAAAACAAAAATATTTTGGGCATTCTTTTTGGTGCAATAACTGTAGTATCTTTTGGCTTTTTCTCATTAGCAACAATATTTACATACGGTTATCCAATTTTGCATCATTAAAGAAAAGACGAGTTTACACTCGTCTTTTTTTATTTGTTTAAATGTCTGTTAACTGATTCTAACTTTTCATTCATTTTTCTTGATTTGTCTCTTCGATCATCAATTCTTATGTTAGTACATACTCTATCCAAACCTTTATTAAATGGACTTTCATGAATTTCTTGAATTACTTCAAATAAATCTTTCAAGTCACCTTCGATTAAAGTGTTCATAGGTGTAAGTTGGAAATCAATTTTTCCAGATTGTTTATGTTTTTCTAAAATCAACTGGATATCTGCAATATATTCGCTTACACTCGGTCCTTCTGTTCCTACCGGTATTACAACAACATCAACGATTGCCATTATTGATTCTCCTTTTCTAGTACATATGTCTTAATAAGGCCAGCTGCACCAATTATACCTGCATCATTGCCTAATTGTGCTACTTCAATGTGCGTATCTTCTTGAGCAGGTTTAAAAGTCATTTCTTCATAATGCTTTTTAATGAATTCTATAAGAATATCTCCAGCTTTACTAACGCCTCCACCAATTATAATATACTTTGGATTTGTCATAACACTAATTACGCTTGCTGCATAAGCTATGTAGCCACCCACTTTATCTATAATAAACAAACTGAATTCATCACCAGCTCTAGCAGCATCAAATACATCTTTAGCCGTTACGTTCTTGCTTGCGATTAATTCATGCAGTCTAGACTTCATATTAATATTTGGATAATAATGATGAACTAAATTTATAACTCCTGTTGCAGATGCAACTGTTTCCAAACAACCTTTTAATCCACAATTACATTGAAATCTTTTCTTTTGATCTACTAAAAAGTGACCGATCTCTGCTCCTGAACCATTATGTCCATGAATTAACTCACTATTGGATACAATTCCACCACCAACACCAGTTCCAAGTGTGATACATACGACATCACTTTCATTTCTTCCTGCACCTTTAAACTTCTCACCTAAAGTTGCTACATTCGCATCATTATCAACATAAACTGGGCCATCAAAATATTGTTGCATAAGTTTTCTTACTTCAATATTTCCTTTCCAATTTAAATTAACTGCACCATGTACAATACCATTGTCAAAATCGATAGGTCCTGGAACACCAAGACCCATACCGATTATATTTTCAATGTCTATATTTTTACGATTCATATGGACCATAAATGAATCGTAAATGTTTTCTAATATACCTTCTCCAGTTCTATTAGTAGAAATTTCCCATTTTTCTTCAATATTTAAAGAACGATCAAATATTCCTAATTTACATGTTGTTCCGCCTATATCTGCTGATAAAATATGTGTCATTTTTTCTCAATCCTTCTTTGGTTAATAATGAGTCTTGCTTGTAAAAATGTGTCTTTGTCAATTAGCATAGATTGATACATGGTTTTGATTTCTTGTTCCATCATTTCTAGTTGATCATCTTCATTTTTAAAATAAATGATATATCCAAACTTTTTTAACAATTGTTGTACATCATATAAGTTTTCCATATATTAACTCCTAAATGCAGTTATTTCTTTCTTTAAAGCTTTATAGCGTTTATTATCTTTATCAAGCTTCAATGATTGATTTATAAATTTACTGGCTTTATCATAATCGTCTTTAGCTCTATAACCTAACGCTAATTGATAATTTAACTGTCCAGATTTTGGAAAAACTTTTAAACCTTTTTCCCATTCTAATATTGCTTCATTTAATGAAGTTTTATTTGCAACAATCAATCCACTTAAAATATATGTTTCATCTGATTCAAAATCTTTTTCTTTTATTTGTTTTACCATTGTTTCAGCACTATCAAAATCACCGTTATTCATAGCATTTTTCGTTAATTCATCATATATATAATGCTGCTGTCTACTAAAAATAACTATGATTAGAATAATAATTAAAACTATAAACCCAATGATATAATATAATTTGAATTTATCATGTTCCATCCAACGATATATAATATACATTAGGATAGCACCACCTATAAATCCACCTAAATGTGCAAAATGGTTCACATTATTAATGAATAAGGCTAATAGTGAAATGATTGCAATGCCAATAAAAGTTTGCAATACAAATTGTTTATTTATATTTTTTCTAGTAAATAAGTAAACAATAAATGCACCAATCAAACCAAATATTGCACCACTCGCACCAATCGATATAGATTCTGTATCAATACTTAAAGATACTAATCCTGCAAATAGCCCAGATGCCATGTAAATCGTAAACATCTTGACCGATCCTAATGCACCTTCAATTAATTTACCAAATATAATAAGTGAAAATACATTCATTATAAGATGTGTAAAATTGGCATGTAAGAACATAGATGTTAATAATCTATACCATTCCCCATGTACAACATTAAAATGTACTAGACCACCATAATCTACTAAATTTATTTGCGCTACTTGATTAAATATTAATACTAAAGATAACCAAACAATCACATTAATTGCTACTAAAATATATGTAACTGGTGAGAATTTCAACATAAAACTATCAATAAAACTGGCATTAAGTAGCTTGTTTTTATAAGTTGTTACGGCCGATGTCTTTGAGCGTTTAATTTGCTGCTTAGTAATTAAATGCCCTGAAACTTTTTGAAAATCTTCCACATTACTTAAAGCGTAATACCGTATTTTTGGACGCTTATAATGATTAAACTCTGTGAAATCTATTACTTTATCCGTTACATAGTATATATCTAGTTGTTCAAAACTAAACCCTATACTTTCAATCAAATTGCTTAAATGATCCGTTGTTTTCTCAAAATCAAAATCAACTTCTTGATGTGTCGGGGTCTTATGTATAAATCTTTTAACGATTTTTTTAGATTCATGCGTTAACCAAATTTCTGATTCATCTTCATCAATCGATAAAATGTTAAACCCTTCTGTATATACTAAATAATAAATCGATTTCCACATTTGCTTTATTTTATCCATTTATTCT